>VGFR01000031.1 GCA_016868835.1 Bacteroidota bacterium
CCGACGGATTTGAGTTCTTTCGATTGTGCAATGCACCAGGCAATTCCAATCTCTTGAATCTCTTCTTTACTTCTGGCATGCAGCACTTGCTCTGTTAATTCTTGCGGAATGTCTATGTGGAAGTGATGCGGAAGAATGTGCAACTGAGAAGAGGTACTCAATGGTTTCAAACCCGGAATAATCGGGACGTTGATGCCCGCAGCGCGACACGATTCAACAAACGAAAAATACTTACTGTTATCAAAAAACATTTGCGTAACGATGTACTCAGCCCCAGCATCTACTTTTTGCTTTAAGTAATTTAAATCCATTTGTTGATTGGGAGATTCGAAATGCTTTTCGGGATAGCCAGCTACTCCAATGCAAAAATGGGTGTGTTGAACGTTGCGTAAATCGGGATCTAAATACTTTCCATGATTCATATTCACCACCTGCTGTACCAATTCTTTCGCATACTGGTTGCCATCATGCTCTGGAACAAAACGGCCTTCACTTTTTATGGCATCACCACGCAGCAACAACACATTGTCTATGCCCAAGAAATGCAAATCAATGAGCGCGTCTTCGGTGTCTTGTTTCGAGAATCCACCACAGATAATATGTGGTATTGTATCTATTTGATATTTGTTGAGAAGAGCGGCACATATTCCAACCGTACCTGGTCGCTTGCGTACGGTATGTTTCTTGAGTAAGCCGTTGCCAGCATCGCGAAAAACATATTCTTCGCGGTGATAAGTAACATCTACAAAGGCCGGTTCGAACTGAATAAGTTCGTTCATGGTGCCGTAGATTTCTTGAATGTTTTCTCCTTTCAAAGGAGGTAATATTTCAATACTGAACAGCGTACGCTTCGCTTCCGACAGGTGTTGTATGACTTTCATGTTAGAACAATAATGGAGATAATATTTTTTTTGCTTCGTCAAATGACACGCCTCTTCTTAACGCGTAGTCTTCGACTTGGTCCAATTCAATTTTGCCAATACCGAAGTATTTGCTTTCCGGATGGCCAATGAAATAGCCACTTACAGACGATGCAGGATACATGGCTAAAGATTCGGTTAATGAAATTCCAATTTCATTTTCAACATTCAACAACTTCCAAATGGTGCGTTTTTCCTCGTGATCGGGACAAGCCGGGTATCCAGGGGCAGGACGAATGCCTGCATATTTTTCTGAAATGAGTTCATCATTCGTCAAAACTTCATCAGCTGCATAACCCCAAAAATCTTTTCGAACTTTTTCATGAAGCAATTCAGCAGAAGCCTCAGCCAAACGATCGGCCAATGCTTTTGAGAGTATGGCGTGATAATCGTCTTGTTCGGCTTGAAATTTTTTCGCAATTTCTTCTGCCCAGAATCCTGTTGTCACTGCAAAGCATCCGATGTAATCTTGTTGATTTTCTGAAATGAAATCGGCGAGTGCCAAATTCGGTATGCCCTGAGCCTTTTCGGTTTGCTGACGTAAAGTAAGAAAGGTTACATCTTCTGCGCAAGGCGAATAGGATTTCGAATACACTTCAATATCATCTGAATTTTTTCTTCGTGCAGGAAACAAACCGAATATTCCTTCGGTAGAACGATTTTCTTCTTTCCAAGCATTCAAAATTTCTTGAACGTCTTTGAACAACAGTGTAGCCTGTTCACCAACCACTTCATCGGTTAATATGGCCGGGAATTTACCTGCCAATTGCCATGCTTGAAAGAAGGGAGTCCAGTCTATATACGGTTCCAATTCCTTCACTGAAAATTGAATTTTGTGTACTCCTAATTGTTTAGGTTGAAATGGAAAATGCGCAGAGGTTGTCTGGAAAGCATTGCTGCGGGCAGTTTTCAGAGAAACTCTCCTTTTGTCGCGTTGATGTGTTTCGTAGTTTTCTCGAACACGCGCATATTCTGTTTTTATATTTTGAAGAAATACTTCGTTTTCATCTTTACTAAATAAACTTCGAACAGCAGGAACCACTTTACTTGCATCGTTCACATGAATTACTGGAACACGGGTACGTGGCTCTATCTTCACCGCAGTGTGAACACGCGAAGTTGTGGCTCCACCAATTAAAACAGGGAAGTTGAGTTTTCTTCTGGAAAGGTCTTCAGCCAGATCGCACATGATCTCGAGCGAAGGAGTAATGAGTCCGCTGAGTCCTATGGCGTCGGCGTTTTCGCGAATGGCCGTTTCAATAATTTTTTCATTCGGAACCATAACACCGAGGTCCACAATCTCATATCCGTTGCAGGCCAATACAATACTCACTATGTTTTTTCCAATATCATGAACATCGCCTTTCACAGTAGCGAGAACAATTTTTTTCTTGGTTTGTGCTTGCGTCGGATTGCGTTCTTTTTCAGCAAGGATCTGCGGCTCTAACACAGCAACTGCTGCCTTCATCACGCGTGCACTCTTCACCACTTGTGGAAGAAACATCTTTCCACTTCCGAAATAGTCTCCAACGATATTCATGCCGTCCATAAGCGGCCCTTCAATGATTGAAAGTGGCGTAGGGTAGTGGAGCAGTGCTTCTTTCACATCGTTTTCGATGTGTTCGGTAATTCCATGAACCAATGCATGGGAGAGTCGTTTTTTCAACGACTCACTTCGCCATGCTGCTGTGGTTTCAATTTTATTTTTTTGTGTGTTGAATTGTTGGGCTATTTCAAGAAGGGCTTCCGTTGCATTTTCGGTTCGCTTGAAAATAACGTCTTCCACCTTCAACATTAAATTCTTGTCTACTTCGTCGTAAACTGCTAGCTGTGCGGTGTTCACAATACCCATGTCCATTCCGGCTTGAATGCCATGATAAAGGAACGAGGCGTGCATGGCCTCGCGTACGACATTGTTTCCTCGAAAAGAGAAAGAGACATTCGACACACCACCGCTTACTTTCGCAAGAGGTAAGTTAGCCTTGATCCACGCGGTTGCAGCGAAGAAATCAATGGCATATCGCTTGTGCTCTTCCAGTCCTGTTCCAATTGGGAAAATGTTCGGATCGAAGATGATGTTGTGCGCAGGAAATTGTGCTTGCTCTGTGAGTATTCGGTAGGCGCGCTCGCAAATGTTTTTTCTTCGCTCAAACGTATCGGCTTGTCCTTCTTCATCGAAAGCCATGACTACCACTGCGGCTCCGTATTTTCGGGTAAGTTTCGCGCGTTCTAAGAACAGTTCTTCTCCATCTTTCAAACTGAGTGAATTCACAATGCACTTGCCCTGTGCGCATTGCAAACCGGCTTCTATGATTTCCCATTTCGAAGAATCAATCATGAGAGGAACCCTTGAAATATCGGGCTCGGCAGCCAAAAGATTCAAGAAGGTACGCATGGCTTCTAAACCGTCTATAAGTGCATCGTCCATGTTAATGTCGAGTATTACAGAACCACTTTCAACTTGTTCACGCGCTATAGCAATGGCTTTCACAAAATCTTTTTCTTGAATGGCTCTTTTGAATTGAATGGAACCGGCCACATTGGTTCGCTCACCAATGTTTATGAAGTTCGATTTCGTTTCAATACGAACCACTTCAAGTCCGGAGAGAAATAACGTGTTATTCATGATTTGCAGAGACGTGAATGAGTTCGTGTAATGCTTTTATATGATCAGGTGAAGTGCCGCAGCATCCGCCGATAATGCGCAGTTCAGGCTGAATTAAAAAAGGTTCAATTTTATTTCGAAAGGTATCTGCGCTTTCGTCGTATCCGCCCATGGCGTTCGGTAGACCTGCATTTGGATAAGCGCTTAAGTATGTGTTGGTGAAAGCTTTCAGAGCAAGCACTTGCGGAAGCAGCTGTTCCGCACCCAAAGCGCAATTGAATCCGATGCTAAAAAGAGGAACGTGTTCCAAAGACACCGCGAATGCCGCTGCCGTTTGTCCGCTGAGTGTTCTGCCGGCTAAATCGGTAATTGTTCCACTGGCCATGATGGCGATGTCGCCATTTGGATTTTCTTTTGTTATAGCTGTAAGGGTTCTTTCTTCAAGCACATCGAGAATGGCGTGGAACGCGGCTTTTGCGTTCAGGGTATCGAAGATGGTTTCAACGAGCAGCGCATCTACACCTCCGTCGAGCAAACCTTCTACTTGTTCGCGGTAAGCACTTTTTAGTTCGTTGTAATTCACGGCCCGAAACTCTGGGCGTTCAACATCTGGAGAAAGTGAGCAGGTTTTTGAGGTAGGGCCAATGGCTCCGGCTACATAGGTGGGAAGGGCGTTTGGATTTTCTTGTTGAAACGTATTGCGTGCGCGAATCGCTACTTTTGCTGCGGCAACATTCAGTTCATAGGCCAGGTGACTTAGGCCATAATCTTCCAATGAAACGCGTTGTGCATTGAAGGTATTGGTTTCAATAATGTTTGCTCCGGCCTCGAGGTAATTGAGATGAATGCGTTCAATGAAATGAGGACGAGTGAGGCAAAGCAGGTCGTTGTTTCCTTTCAATGAGGTGGGATGATTCTTGAAAATCTCTCCGCGATAATCATCTTCTTGCAAATTCAACAATTGAATTTGGGTACCCATGGCACCGTCTAGAAGTAAAATGTTTTTTGTAATGTCTTGTTGTATTCCCATGAATAGTGAGTGCACTGCCCAATGGGACGGAAGCGAAAGCTTCCTTGCTTATCTCCCCTCGAAACAGCTTCGAGGTAGGAATTGGCACCCTGCTTTACCGGGTTGCCAAGACATCTAAGGGCCTATTCCCTCCGTCTTTCTGGATAAATGCGAAGCGAAGATAGAATAGATCTTGAGAAACACAAACACTTTTAAGAAAAGTTAAAAGAGAGTCTTGCGGACGAGGGGTTAACAACGCAGTTTCAAGTATGGAGTAGGAATTATGAAATAGTAATAAAACCTAAGGTTTTCCCAATTCTTCATTAGATCTATGACTCAGATTAGAATTTTTAATTGAGGTATATTCTTTTCTAATATTGATGTGAGAAGTTCTTTTGAAATGGGTTTTGCAATGTAGTCATTCATGCCAGCATCAAGACAAAGTTCTCTTTCGCCTTCAGTAACACTTGCAGTACACGCAATAATTGGAAGTTTGTAGTTCAGCGCTCTAATTTTCTTGGTCGTTTCTCGTCCATCCATTTCAGGCATTTGGATATCCATAATTATAAAATCAGGATTGAAACTTTTCATTAATTCTAATGCAGCATATCCGTCTGCAGCTTCTTGGATAGTTAAACTTGGATAAACTTGTTGAAGCATGGCTTTCAAAAGCAGCAGATTCAGAACATTATCATCTACAATTAGCGTAGACAATTTTTCATTTGTTGTGAACTCAACTTTTGGGCTCGTAATCTCTTGAAGTTTTAGTTCTTTTGTTTCAGGCTCACAAGTGTCCAACTCCATGTCGAAATAAAATAGACTTCCATTCTTTGGACTCGAATCACAGATAATTTTGCTGTCCATAAGTTCAAGAATACCACTTGATATAACAAGACCAAGTCCAGATCCGCCATATTTTTTAGAGGTGGAATTGTCACCTTGACTAAACACTGAGAATAGATTTTTTTGCTGTTCGGCCGAAATACCAATTCCCGAGTCTTGCACAGAGAAACGCATGTTAACTTTATTTCCAATCTCACTGCGTTTTTCCAAAGAGAGTCGCACAAACCCATGTTCGGTGAATTTAATACCATTGGACACTAAGTTAATGAGTACTTGACGAATGCGCGTTTCGTCTAGCAGCACGTAGTCAGACTCCCCGATGTCTATTCGTAATTCAAAGTCTATGTCCTTTTTCTTTGCAAGCGGCATGAGAGTCTTGTGCACACTATTTGCGAGTTCATGTAAATTCGTTTTTTCCCGATTGATTTCAACTTTTCCAGCTTCAATTTTGGTGAAGTCAAGAATTTGGTTCACTAGTTCAAAAAGAAAATGAGCAGATTCGTTAAGTCCATTTACAAATACTTTTTGGTCAAGATCGAGAGATGTACTTTTAAGTAATTCACTAAATCCAATGACACTATTTATGGGTGTACGAATCTCATGGGAAATATTGGCAAGAAATTGAGATTTAGCAAGACTAGCTGCATCAGCGGCGGCTGTTTTCTCTAACAGCTCAGCATTTTGATTGTTTCGTCGAATAACAGAGGCAATGTTGTTTGATAAAATTTGAAGAAGATTTCGAGCATTGTCATTCCATTCAATTTTTTCTTCAACAGCATCGAATCCAATAAAACCAAAAAGATAGTTTTCTTCAATCACAGGAACAACGAGTAAAGATTGAATCCCCTGTGGTTCCAATATCTCTTTCTCGGCTGCCCATGAATCGTCTAATTCGTTTAAGTCTCTGATATAAATTTCTTCCCCCTTTAACATCTTCTCCATCCATTTTGGAAGAATCTCTGTGGGTATATCTTGCAGCTCTGTAATTTGAGGTGTAACCCCTGCCTTACACCACTCATTGATGTTTGAACATGTGGAAGCTTGGTAATCGAATGAAAAATAGTAGACACGATCAACCTCTGAGAAAACTCCTATTTTCATGAGAACGTGATCTAATATCTGAGACAAATTCTGGGAATTAGATTGAATAATTTCTGAGGTACATGCTGTTAACAGTGAACTGAACTCACTGAAGTAAGCTGCATCATTGTGATTTTTTTTCATATTTGGTTCTATCTAGACGTACAGCTGAAAAATTGAACTGCTAATTTGTTCTTAAAACTTGTTTTCATTAGTTGCTTTTAAAAAGTTGATATCACACCGACTACCCACCCTTCGAGGTTGTCGCTTTTTACTTTGTACCAGACATTGTAGGGTTGATATTGATCTCCGGTAGATCCAAATTTACTGATAGCTATTATTTGAAAATGATTTTCTTTTAAACTAACATTACTTTGGATGATTGGAGATGCTATGTCAGGTTTAGAAAAAATATTATAGGAACCAAAATTTTCTATCAAATCGTCCGAAGATTTCGAAATAATCACGGGGCCTGACGGGGATTCCAAAGAGAGACTATTGCCCTTTATTTTGCAATTAAAAGGGCTGGATTGTTTAGTGTAAAGATCATATTTACTTCCTTTTATTTCATTTTCATTGAGGTTGCCTTCAAAATAAAAACTTGATTCCCCTTGCGCAGCCCATCCATAAAATCCTCGAACTTGATTGTTTTCCAATTGCATTACCACTTTATTGGCTATGATAAACTTCATGGTTTCTTCGACTTTTGAATAATGATAAATTCCATTAGAAAGCGCACTTGTTTGTGCTTGATTTTTTTGTATTACCAATGTAGATATCAGGAAAAGAAAGAGGTAGAAGTTTTTCATTCAAGAATTATTTTAATTGGTTTGTGGCTTGAGACCAGTTGTTGTTTACAAATTGTAAGATATCCTATTGTTCTGATCCTTCGTTAATTTCTTTGTTCTTATTGGACGTTCCCTCTGCGAAGTCTTCATAGTCTTCTAGTATCTTGATAACTTCTCCGTCTTGCCCATGATATATCCGATAGCTTGAGTTTACAGCTTCTTCTACGCTCTAAAAGTATAATTTTATTTCGATGTAAGATGCTGTTTCACAAATTATATTCTGGAAATCATCAAAAAATAACAAACAAGAAATTTGTCTGGTGGTTGAGGATTTCAATGCGGATAAGTTCGGTTTTCCGGCTGAATGAGTGATGATAGGATATACTGGGATCGAATTGCCGGAAATGGGTCTAAAAAAAATCGGTAAATTTCCCAGTGTCTTTCACGCGAACACCTTTCTCAGTGTGTTGCAATGTGCAGCATTCGTTCACGCTATCATGTTCGAAAAATAGTACGTAGCCATGATCGGCTGCGGTCTTGAGGAATAGTTCTTTTTCTGTCATGGTTAGAAGCGGACGGGTGTCGTAGCCCATCACATAAGGCAGCGGAATGTGTCCGACAGAAGGCAAAAGATCGGCCATAAAAACCACCGTTTTATCCTGGTAATTGATGTGTGGAATCATCATGCTTTCGGTGTGTCCGTCAACAAATAACACATCAAAGCCGAGTGGAGTAGGTGATACATTATGCACACGTTCAATGAAATTCAACTGTCCACTTTCTTGAATGGGTAAAATATTTTCTGAAAGGAAACTGGCTTTTTCTCTTGAGTTGGGTTCTGTGGCCCACTTCCAATGGTTTGTATTGCTCCAGAATTTTGCATTTGGAAAGGCAGGTTGAAAATGCTCGCGGGTAGAATTGTACTCAATGCTGCCACCGCAATGGTCGAAATGCAAATGCGTCAGGAAAACATCTGTGATGTTGGCTCTTTGAAACCCTTTTAAAGCAAGTGCTTGGTCGAGGGTTTGCGTGTCTTGCAGATGGTAATGCGAAAAGAATTTCTCGCTTTGTTTATTGCCAATTCCGGTATCGATAAGGATGAGTTTTTCACCGTCTTCAATGAGTAAGCAACGCATGGCCCACGTGCAGAGGTTGAGATCATCTGCGGGATTGGTTTTTTGCCAAATTTGTTTTGGAACTACGCCGAACATGGCGCCTCCGTCTAACTTAAAAAATCCGGTGTTGAGAACATGCAATTTCATGACACAAAGGTAATGGTGTTCGGAGTGCTTTTCATTTGTACTTTTGCACTTTGAATACCAACATGAATAATGCTTCTTTGTTTGCCGTGTCTCCGGTCGATGGACGATACGCCCGTCATACCCAAGAATTGGGTCCTTACTTTTCAGAGTATGCACTCATTAAATACCGCGTTTGGGTAGAGATTGAATATTTCATTTCGTTGTGTGAAATTCCACTTCCCCAATTGGCTCAGGTTTCTAAAGATTCTTTTCCTGCGCTTCGATCTATCTGCGCCGATTTTTCAGAAACAGATGCGCAATGGATTAAAGACAAAGAGAAGGAGACCAACCACGATGTGAAAGCCGTGGAGTATTTCGTAAAGATGAAAATGGATGAATTGAAGATGGGAGAGGTGAAGGAGTTTGTGCATTTCGGATTAACCTCTCAAGACATTAACAATACAGCTATTCCGGCTACATTGCGCGATGCAATGGAGAATGTTTACATTCCTAAAATAGATGAGATTATGCATCAATTGGCCACCCGTTCAGAATCGTGGAAGGAAGTTGCCATGTTAGCCAGAACGCATGGGCAAGCGGCGTCACCAACACGCTTGGGTAAAGAGATGTTTGTTTTTGTTGAGCGATTGGAAGAACAGTTGCAGTTGTTGGAACAGATTCCAGTAGCAGCAAAATTTGGTGGTGCAACGGGTAATTTCAATGCACACCATGTTGCTTATCCGAATGTGGACTGGGTTAGCTTTGCGAATGATTTTCTAGCAGATAAACTGCGACTTTCACGATCTCAATTCACAACACAGATTGAACATTACGATCATTTGGCGGCGACTTTCGACGGGCTCAAGCGTGTAAATACCATACTGATAGATTTTTGTCGTGATATTTGGACCTATATCAGCATGGATTATTTCAGACAGGAAATTAAAGCGGGTGAAGTAGGTTCTTCGGCCATGCCCCATAAAGTGAATCCAATTGATTTTGAAAATGCTGAAGGAAATCTAGGTATTGCAAACGCGTTGTTCGAGCATTTGGCCGCGAAGCTTCCCATTTCACGCTTGCAGCGCGATTTAACAGACAGCACCGTTTTGAGAAACATTGGAGTGCCAATGGCTCATACACTCATAGCTTTGAACGCCATTGAAAAAGGATTAGGAAAGTTGAAACTGAACGAAAAGAAGATCAATGAAGATCTTGAAAACAATTGGCCAATTGTAGCCGAAGGAATTCAGACTGTTTTGAGAAGAGAGGGGTATCCGGCACCATATGAGGCTTTAAAGGCCTTAACAAGAGGTAAAGAAAAAATTACTGAGACCGATATGCAGCTGTTCATAGATTCATTGGAAGTTTCTGATGAATTAAAAATGGAATTGAAGCGCATTCGTCCAGAGAACTATACCGGAGTAAATTTGATGATCAACGAAGAATGAAGTCGTTCAGAGCTATTTTTAGTTTACTAAGAAACTACAAGTCCTCTTTGATTTGGAATTTCTTTTTCAACGTTTTGAACGCTATTTTTTCTTTGTTTACTTTTTTAAGTGTTGTTCCTTTTTTATATGTCTTATTTGATGTGAATCAAGGTAGCAGCGCTGTTCCGAAAGGAGCTTCTGGAATTTGGGGTGCTATTCAATTGGAGTTAGATGAATTAATTCTTACTATTGGGAAAGGCGAGGTGCTGTTGCTCATGTGTGTGTTTATTGTTGTTTTGGCCTTGATGAAGAATACGGTCAATTATATTTCTTTATTGAGTATTGCTCGCATTCGAACGGGTGTTTCTCGTGATTTACGCAGAGATATGTACGCCAAAGTTTTACGTTTGCCTTTGACTTTCTTTTCCAATGAGAAAAAAGGAGATTTGATTTCCAGAATGACCAATGATTTGAATGAAATTGAATTCAGCGTCATTGGAGCCTTGGAAGCCTTGTTGAAATCGCCGGTAATGATTCTTATTAGCATAGCAACCCTGCTTTACATGAGTTGGGAGTTGACGCTCTTTGCATTTGTTTTTTTACCAATTAGCGGTTATTTAATTTCAAGAATTGCCAAAAGTTTAAAGAACGCAGCCAAACGCAGTAAGAACAATTTGGGTGAGTTAATTGCGCTCCTCGATGAAAGCTTAACTGGTATGCGTGTCATAAAAGTTTTTAATGCTGAACCACATTTTCAGGCGAAGTTTGATGAAACCAATCAGGGATATTCCAAATTGATGCACAAGCTATACAAGCGCGAGTATCTGGCTTCGCCCATGTCTGAATTTATTTCTCTACTTGTCATAAGCGTTTTGCTCTACGTGGGTGGTACAATCGTTTTTGGTGGAGAATTAAGTGGAGAAATGCTCATTGGATACTTGGTTGTTTTTTCCCAAATAATACAACCGGCAAAGCAATTCAGCGACGCCATTTTCAAGGTGAATAAGGGAATGGCAAGTTTGGAACGAATTAGAGAAGTATTGTTCGCTGAAGAAACAGTAACCGATTCTGAAGTTGCCCTTTCTTTGAAACACTTCAACGAGAAAATATCTTTTGAAAATGTTGGATTTAAGTACGAGGAACAAAACGTTTTAAGCAATATCAATTTTGAAATTATGAAGGGGCAAACAGTAGCACTGGTTGGTTCTTCAGGAAGTGGAAAAACAACATTGGCTATGCTTCTAGCTCGCTTTTATAACCCAACCGAAGGTGAAATTCGAGTAGATGGTCAGTCGCTCTCATTAACTACAATTTACAGTTGGAGACATGAGTTGGGAATGGTAACACAAGACGCGTTGCTGTTCAATGATAGTATTAAGAACAATATTATTTTGAATGAACCTTTCAACGAAGAGCAATTGCATTTAGCAGCCACCATCTCAAATTCAATGGAGTTTATTCTTGAGTTGGAGCACGGTTTTGAGACCAACATTGGCGACGGAGGTATGCGTTTAAGTGGTGGTCAGCGTCAGCGCTTATCCATTGCTAGGGCCATCTACAAGAATCCGTCTGTACTTATTTTAGATGAAGCCACATCGGCTTTAGATACCCAGAGCGAAAAGTATGTACAAGATGCCATTGCCAAAACAATGGAAAATAGAACGGCCCTTGTTATTGCACACCGCTTAAGCACCATTCAGCAGGCCGATTTAATTTTGGTTTTAAAAGATGGAGAAATAGTACAACGCGGAAACCATAAAGCCTTAATTTCGCAGGAAGGCCTCTATAAAACCTTAGTTGAAATGCAAGAATTGTAATATGAAAGCGCTATACCTGAAAGAACTACGTGCATTTTTATCTTCTCTGATTGGATACATTGTCATTGGTATCTTTTTGGTTGTGAATGCACTTTTTTTATTTGTTTTTACAAACTCATTGAATATTCTAGACGCTCAGTATTCAACCTTAGACAACTTTTTTTATATCACACCCTGGCTGTTTTTATTTTTAATTCCAGCCATTACCATGCGTTCTTTTTCAGAAGAGCAGCGCGAAGGAACATTAGAACTTCTTTTGACCAAGCCCATTTCTGAAATGGAAATTATACTTGCGAAGTTTTTTGCAAGTCTTACACTGGTGATTATGGCTTTGTTGCCCACACTCATTTATTTTGTTACGGTGTTTCAATTGGGAGACCCAGTTGGAAACATTGATACCGGAGCAACTTGGGGTTCCTATTTGGGGCTGCTATTTGTAGCATCCATCTTTGTCTCTTTGGGTATACTGACATCAAGTTTAACCAACAATCAGATTGTAAGTTTTTTACTTTCTGCCCTGGGTAGTTATATTTTGTATAACGGATTTCAGTCGTTGGGAACGTTTGATTTATTAGGGTCGATGGATCAATTTTTTATTTCTATGGGAATAGAAGAGCATTATCGTGGACTCAGTATTGGGCTCATTGATTCACGCGATGTATTGTATTTTGTTGGCGTGAGCACCTTATTTATTTTATTGACTCGGTTGCGATTGCAGGCTAGAAATTGGTGACTTAGTGTAATTTGTACACGAAGATTTTTGTTCAAGTCAATTTCGCCCTAAATTCGTTGCCATTAATTGGAAAGATGTTATGAGAGAAATTCAATTTAGAGAGGCCATTTGTGAGGCTATGACAGAAGAGATGCGCAGAGATGAAAGCGTGTTTTTATTGGGGGAAGAAGTGGCTGAATACAATGGAGCTTACAAAGCTTCCAAAGGAATGTTAGATGAATTTGGTCCAAAGCGCGTAATAGATACTCCTATTGCCGAGCTTGGTTTTGCAGGTATTGCGGTTGGTGCAGCTATGAATGGATTGCGTCCGGTTGTAGAGTTCATGACTTGGAACTTTGCTATTTTGGCGGCAGATCAAATCATCAATTCAGCAGCTAAGATGTTGCAAATGTCGGGCGGTCAATACAACGTGCCTATTGTATTCCGTGGACCGAACGGACAAGCAGGCCAGTTGGGAGCTACGCACTCACAGAGTTTTGAAGCGTTTTACGCGCACGTTCCTGGATTGAAAGTGATTACACCATCAAATCCGTATGATGCAAAGGGCTTGTTGAAAGCAGCCATACGTGATAACGATCCGGTGGTCTTCATGGAGTCAGAGAAAATGTATGGTGACAAGGGTATGGTTCCAGACGGTGAGTATATTTTACCTATTGGAGTGGCAGATATAAAACGTGAGGGAACCGATGTCACCATTGTTTCATTTGGGAAAATCATGAAAACAGCTTTAGCGGGTGCTGAAGAATTGGCGAAGGAAGGAATTTCAGCTGAGGTGATTGATTTGCGTACCATTCGTCCGTTAGATATAGACACCATTATCCAAAGCGTTAAGAAAACGAATCGACTAATAATCTTTGAAGAGTCATGGCCCATGGCAAGTATTTCAACTGAGATTGCGTATCGCGTTCAGCGCAATGCATTTGATTATTTAGATGCACCCATTCGCAGATTAACTCAAACAGACACACCTTTTGCTTTTGCCACTTCATTGATAGAGGCTGCATTGCCACAGGTTGAGGATTTGGTTCGCGCAGCGAAAGAAGTTTGCTACAAGGGATAAAATTTCATTTGACATGAAAAAAAAAGGCGCTTTATGCGCCTTTTTTCTTATTCATTTGAATGCGATGTCGAATGGCCAGGACAGTTCCAATGACCATAATGATGCAGCCCAACCAGAGTAAGTTGATCATAGGGAAGATTTCTGCCGAAAGAATGAGTATTTCTTTTTGTGCGGATTTGTGTTCACGCATGCTCAGTTGTATGCCATCGGGTGTGTCGAAAACAGAAAATCTGCGGTGAAAAAGTTCACTTTCAACTTCTGTAGGGAAAAATTCTCCGTTCACAGACACGGCAATCATTTCAAGTGTATCTCTTTTGGCGCCTTCTTCTAGGTATAGGAGTGAGCGTTTGGCTGTTGTTCCAGCTGGTAAATTATCAGGAAGCTCTGTAATGATATACAAGGAGTCTAACTTCATGGTCAGTGTCTCCGTAATTTTTACAGGGGTAAGCGGAGTAATCATCATGTTCTTCGCTTCAGCAAAACCGTCTTCATCAAATTTTTTCTCCTCAATATCAATGTATTTGATGTAGGTATAAAGGTCTTCTCCTAAACCATGCTGTATACTTGGTTCTCTGCTATTCCCTTTCATACTTAAAAGTACACTTGGTTCTAGCGTAAAGACAAGTTTTCCTGGCTGACCTCCGCGCCAAAGGCTAGCTTCTGCGTAATCTTGGTCAGAGGGAATACTCAGTGGAGACCAATGCTTCATTTCGTAAGCATCTTCAAAGAAATCTCCTGTGCTTGTATGGTTTTTTAGACAGATAAAAATTCCGTCGTTCATTATTACTTTCTGACCGGCAATATAACTTTTCGGAATAATTTCAAAGTAATCAACAGAGGTAACAATGTGAGAACCCTCTTTTCTTTTGTCTCTGAAACTGACCAGATAATCGCCCATTTGAAGCGTGTCGCCTTGTATGAGAAGTAGGTCTTCGTTGTTGTTGAACTCTTTCGACATGCTTCGAATATCGCCGTTCACGTTTCTAGAAATGAAGTAGCTGCTCCCTGTGCTAATTAGAGCCCCAAGCAACAACATGGCAAAACCCATGTGGGCTATACTTGCTCCCAATACATTGAATTTTCCTTTTAGAACCCGCACGGCATACTCGGCGTTACTGAATAGTGCCCACATAGAGGCAAAAAAGAGTAAGCCAAGAGGAACAGAATACGTGGCTTGCGATTGAATGAAGAGCAGCGTAACTATTCCGGCTAAGGCCATTCCCAAAACTAAAGAAAACAAAAATTTCTTGGTTTCTGTTTTTTTGTATTTCAACCATTGTGAAATGGAAATGATGGCCAGCAAGATGATTGCAAGTGGTACTTGAATTTGGTGGAATGTGGTGAAGCGTTCATCGCCGCTGGCCGCAGAGAACTGATGTTGGGCCAATTCTTTCATGAACCCATTACCTGTTGCTTGGTGCAGCCACATGAAAAATCCTTCGAACGGAGTTAGGAAGATATTCCAAACATTGATGGAAGTAACAAAAGTGATGTGAATGGCGCTCAGCGAAAGCACTAAACTTCCTAAGAACATCCAAAATTCCCGACTCAATAACGCCTCTTCATCAGATTTTTGAATGGCGTATTTGTTCCTGTATGAAGTAATGAGGTAAAGGAAGGAAATCAATAAAAAGATGAAGCACATTCCTGGAATCCACGTACCTTCTCCGGGAAGAAGTTCTTTGGTTGAATTGGTTTCAAAATTCCCGAACCACACGTGTCCAACTCCAATGACCAAAAGGGCAATTGAACTGTAGAGGTATATTTTTTTCCAACGCGTTGTATTTTCTAGGAAGTAGGTTGATACGAAAATAAAAACCAGCAGATACACAAGCAGCTGGGCTAATATTCCGCTATCTACAAAGCTGTGCACACTGCTGTCTCCCAACACACCGCTTCGGGTTAAAAAGGTTGAATATACAATGAGAACGAAACTGCTTAGGGTAAGAATAAATGTAGCGAATACACTTGTTGGTTTTCTTTTGTTAATGACTAGAAGGTGGGCTGAAGCAACTAACGTTAGCCAGGGCACAAGGGAGGCATTCTCAACGGGGTCCCATGCCCAGAAACCACCAAATCCCAGAGCTTCGTAGGCCCAAGCTCCTCCCATGAGAATGCCAGTTCCTAAAATCATAACGCCAAAGAACGCCCATGGAATGGCGGGTTTCATCCATCCTGTTCGGTCTCCTTTCATGAGTCCGGCAATGGCGAAAGAAAATGGAATCAGTGTTGACGCAAAGCCAAGAAATAGGGTAGGAGGGTGAATGGTCATCCAGTAGTTCTGCAGTAACGGATTTAATCCCTTTCCATTTTGCAATTGAGGTAAGCTCATGTAATTGGCTTGTTCGGTCCAAGGAAGTCCAACGTTCATTGCCGTTTCCCGAACCAACAAAAACGGAGATGATCCGAATTGGAAATCACCAATGTATACGCCCAATAACATGGAGCTTAAGAACACCTGAACCAATGCTATAACTGCCATCACGTAGGGTTCCCATTCTTTAGATCGTTTCAAGACAATGAATCCAAGTACCATTTGCCAAAAGAGCCACAAAAGAAAGCTTCCTTCTTGTCCTTCCCACATGCAAGAAAAGACGTATTTCATGGGCATTTCGCTGTTCAAGTGATCATGTGCATAA
>VGFR01000032.1 GCA_016868835.1 Bacteroidota bacterium
AGATGAGGCTGATGTACGGATTGTTGTTTTTAGTTCCAATGATAGTTTGTCTACGATCAATGCGAAGGATTATGTCACCCAGTTGAATAGATACAATGTGAATTCAAGGAAATGGTGTGTAGCCTCAGCGCCCAAGGAGTCGCTCAACGCTTTTATGAGAAACGGATTTGGAATCGAGAATGCAAAAACCGAAGCCAAGTTTTACCTAGTAGACATGCGTGGACAAATAAGAGGTTGGTATGGCAATACAGAGTACCATATGGAGGATATGATGGAAGATATTGCCATGCTGAAAAAAATCAAAAAGAATGAGGCTCGGGGTAAAAGATAAAATAGTGAAAAGCGCTGTTTTGCTATTTATCATTTTCGGTGTTGCCTGCAATTGCAGCAACAAGCAAACAGAGAAAGAATTAAAGCCGCTTCCTTTTTATGGTGAATTTGACGTTGTGGGAAGCGATACCACGTATCATCCGATTCCGAAGTTTTCAATGCTCAATCAAGACAGTGTTTTTATTTCTGATGAACAGTTCAAGGGAAAAATTGTAATCGCAGATTTTTTCTTTACTGCGTGTCCAAGCATTTGTCCGGTCATAAGCGCACAAATGTCTAGACTTCAAGATCTAATAAAAAAAGAAAAGCTCGAAGATCAGGTTAAGTTGTTGTCACACACCGTAGATCCCTTACACGATACGCCCTCGGTTCTGAAACAATATGGTAAAAAGATGGGGGCTGATTTCAATACTTGGACTTTAGTAACAGCAGACCCAGATTACATGTATTGGCAG
The DNA here is from genome assembly GCA_016868835.1 of Bacteroidota bacterium. Lineage (GTDB taxonomy): Bacteria > Bacteroidota > Bacteroidia > Flavobacteriales_D > Sanyastnellaceae > CAIZGX01. The sequence goes on from VGFR01000032.1 coordinate 786, forward strand.
GCGCAAAAAGGCTATCAAATAACGGCATTTCCCTCTGATACAGCACAAGGAGGATTTTTCCATACTGATAAAGTGGTTTTACTGGATCAAGAAATGAAAATTCGCGGATATTATGACGGTACCTCAACAAAAAGCATGGACCAACTGTTTATAGATTTGCATCAGTTAATAATAAAAAAATGAAAGCAGAAATTCAACGCAATGATAAAAAAGCCAAGGTGCTTATCTATTTGTTTACGGTTGTTGTGTTCTCTGTTGTTGTGTCTCTTAAATATCTTCATTTTGAAGTTGATTTAGGATTTGATATTCACTACCTCGCAACTGCAAATGCCATGATCAATGCTAGTGTTGCGTTCCTGTTGGTATCGGCTCTAATTGCAGTAAAACAAAAGAAGTTTGAATTGCACAGGAAATTAATGAAAGGAGCCATTTACCTGAGTATTTTATTTCTGGTGACTTACATCGGTCACCACATGTTTGCAGGTGAAACAACATACGGTTCGAATTCATTTAAGACGTTTTATTATTTCATACTCATTACCCACATTTTCCTAGCTGCTATTATTTTACCGTTCATCTTGTTCACAGCATACCGAGCACTCATTGCTGAGTTTCCAGCACACAAAAAATTGGCAAGAATTACATGGCCAATTTGGTTTTATGTTGCAGTTTCCGGAGTGATCGTCTATTTCATGATTTCACCCTATTACAATTGGCTTCCATGAAAAATTTAATTCTTTCCGCCTTATTGGTAATTATTAGTCTAACGGCATCGGCGCAATGTGCCATGTGTAGGGCTACTGCAGAATCTGCAAGTCAAAACTCAGGCGGCAATATTGCTGAGGGGTTAAATTCTGGAATAGTCTACCTTATGCTCATTCCATACATTTTATTGACCGTTGTAGTACTTGTTTTTTTCCGAAAGAAAATAATAAACTTTTTCAAGGCGGAATAAAATCGCTCGAAATCTTTGAAAATTTCTTATTTTCACCTCAAGTTTAACAACCATGCGACATTTCGAACGTCTTGTTTTTGCATTTTTTTGTTTTCTGTTAACCAATACGAGTTTTGGGCAATTCGTTGAAGAAAAGAAAATAGACACAACTGGTATTGGCCGAGATATTGAAAATCAGCAGATGATCATCAAAATTCTTGATGCGGCGTCAAAGAAAAATTTCAGAGCTGATGTGGTGGTTAAAGGTATTAATCTGCGTAAACCCGTAGTGTTGTCTCAAGTTCAAGACACGGTACTTTTTATCAAGAACTACAGAAGATATACGGTTTCAGTGGTTACTGAGGGTTATATGTATTTTGCACATAAATTCTGGCCTGATGAGTCTGAGACCCACAGCGAGACCATTGAATTGGAACCATTGGAAGTAGGCTTAAAGACCACCATTGAAGATATTGTTTTCCCGGGTGACGAAATTACACTCCATGCAAAATCAAACTTTGCGTTGGAAGAATTGGTTTCTTTCATGAAAAAGAATCCGGATGTGAAAATAAAAATAATTGGTCACGCCAATGGACCCAAGGACCAGAAAGGAACTCGCAGTGCAGGTTTCTACAGAAAAGTTACCGAACAAAGAGCGCAAAGTGTTCGTGACTATCTCATTCGTAAGGGAGTGCAGGCTGATCGTCTTGCCACGGAGGGAAAAGGCAACAGTGAAATGCTATATGCCAACCCTGTTACAGACTGGCAAGCTCAAATGAATCGGAGAATTGAAATTGAGGTAATTGGTTTGTAGTTGTGATTTTAGCTATCGAGACTTCTTCAAAAAATTGTAGTGTTTCATTTGGTTCCCCTGAAAATTGTCTTTTCACCAAAGAATTAGCATCAACAGAATGTGTGCACAATGAAATGCTTCATATTTTTATTCATGAGGCCATGCGTGAGTTGCAAATTCAACCGAAAGATTTAACAGCTATAGCAGTAGGTTTGGGACCTGGTTCATACACTGGCTTACGTATAGGCATGGCCGCTGCTAAAGGATTTGCTCATCCATTGAAAATTCCAATTATAGGTTTTGATGCTGCAGCAATTTTGAGAGTATCTGTTGATTCAGATCTTGAAAAAGTAATTGTTATAGACGCCCGACGCATGGACGCCTTTGTTCATAGGAACAATGTGTGGAGCTTCCAAACCTTAACGTCTGATTTTCGTGAAAGTTTGGGTGTAAACCCCATACACTTTATTGGAGATGGCGCAGAGAAAATGAGAGAATTTCTTAAAAGTGGAGATACAATTTCAAACAGATATCCCAGTTCAAAATTTATGTTTCACACTTTGAAAGAAATACCTGCTTTTGATATCAATGTGTTGAATATAGAACCCCTATATTTGAAAGAATTCGAGGTACATACAACTCCTAAAAACAAGCTGTGAAAACTTTTTTACTTCTTTTCTTAGCCATGTTCACTGCAGTTTCTTGCAGGGATAGAAATGAATATTTGCAACCTGCTTATTTTTCATTCATGGTGAATATCAATGAACCTTCCTTATTTGATCTTTCTGTACCAACAGGTTGGGTATACTACAATGGAAACAATGTGAATCTCATTATTTACAGAAATGATTTAGAAGTTTTTCATGTCTTCGACGCCCGAAGTACTTACAATCCAACCGACCCCTGCAATTGTGAGGTTGCATCAGACAATGTAACCATTCAAGACCCTTGTTCTGGTTCGAAATGGTTGTTGAGCGACGGTTTTTTGCTGGAGGGTCCTGCAACATTCAATTTGTTGGAATACGACTATGATTTTGATTTAACCACAGGAAATCTTTATCTATTTAGTCAATGAGAATCTTCTTAACGATTCTATTTCTGACCATCTCAAATGTTTTCATAGCAGTAATATTCATTTTCAAAAAATAATTATGGCACTCAAAAAAATTGAACATCTTGGAATTGCTGTTCGTGATTTAAATGCATCGAATGAGGTTTTCAAAAAACTACTTGGTGTTTCACCTTACAAACAAGAAGAGGTTGCTTCTGAGCATGTCATTACTTCTTTTTTTCAAATAGGAGACTCCAAAATTGAATTGTTGCAGGCAACAAATGAAGAGAGCGCGATACATAAATTTCTGGAAAAGAATAAGGAGGGGATTCATCACATAGCATTTGACGTTGCCGATATTTATGCAGAGATTGAACGCTTAAAAGGTGAAGGTTTCACCCTCATTCATGAATCTCCCAAGAACGGCGCAGACAATAAGCTAATAGCCTTTCTGCATCCGAAATCAACCAATGGAATCTTGGTTGAATTGTGTCAAGAAAAACCATAATAAATGTATCTTCGCCAAACGCTAAATGAATATAATGTCATACACTAGATTAAACGTAGTTCTTGGTTGGTTAATGTTCCTCATTGCCACCTCTGTATATCTCATGACTCTTGAGCCTACCATGCCTTTTTGGGATTGTGGCGAGTTCATTGCTTCGGCCTATAAATTAGAGGTCGGGCACCCACCCGGAGCGCCGTTGTTTATGCTTATTGCACGCGTTTTCTCAGCATTTGTTGCGCCTGAAAATGTTCCGTTCATGGTTAATGGTCTATCAGCCATTTGCTCGGGAGCAACCATCATGTTTTTATTTTGGACCATTATGCATTTAGCCAAGAAAATTGTTTCGAAAGACGGTGATGAAAATGATGCAAAACATTGGGTTATTTTTGGTGCAGGTACCATTGGAGCCATGGCGTATGCATTTAGCGACACCTTTTGGTTTTCAGCCGTTGAGGGTGAAGTTTATGCCATGTCTTCGTTATTCACAGCGGTTGTTTTTTGGGCCATTTTGAAATGGGAAAGCGAAGCTGATGAACCATCGCACTTGCGTTGGATTGTATTAATTGCCTACCTCATGGGATTATCCATCGGTGTTCACTTGTTGAATTTGCTTGCAATTCCTGCAATTGCATTTGTTTATTATTTCAAAAAATACACTTTTTCATGGAAGGGGGTATTCGCCACTGCTGGTATTAGCCTAGTGCTTCTTGGGCTGATGCAAACAGTAGTAATTATTTGGTTTGTTAAATTGGCAGCCGTTTTCGAAAAATTCTTTGTCAATACACTTGGATTGGGATTCAACTCTGGGGTGTTATTTTATATTCTTTTGTTAATCTCAGCGCTCATTGGATTGATTTGGTACTCCAAGAAAAAGGGGTGGGTTGTTGTGAATACCCTGACTTGGAGTATTTCAGTTGCACTATTGGGATACACCAGTTTCGCAACAATTTTAATTCGTTCACAGGCGCAAACTCCCATGAATGAAAACAGACCTAGCAATGTGTTCGCCTTTGTATCATATTTGAATCGTGAGCAATATGGTGATCGCCCTTTAGTTCGAGGACAATATTTCAATACCAAACAAAGTACCTCTAAGCCATACACAGATGGTGATGCGGTGTACATTCCTTCGTACAGTATTCGTGAGAAAACGGGTAAAAAGAAATTGGTTATCTCTTGTCGAAGCGAATTTGAAGCACAGCAGTACATGCAAGCCAATCCTGGAAATTATGAGATGGTGAAGGAGTACATTGACACGGGTGAGAAAAAAGCTTCTGAACCGAATTATGCCCAATCCTATATCTTCCCAAGAATGTATAGCAGCCAAGGCTCGCACGTTGAGCAATACAAGCAATGGGCAGAAATAGAGAACTTCAAACAAATCATGAAATCGGGCCAAGCGCCAACTCAAGGTGAGAACATGAATTTCTTCTTCAGCTATCAAGTGAATTGGATGTATTGGAGATACTTCATGTGGAATTTTGCAGGCAGACAAAATGATGTTCAAGGTCACACCGGCGATTTTCAAGATGGAAACTGGAAAAGTGGAATCGGATTTTTCGATGAAGGTCGTCTCGGAAATCAAGACAACCTTCCGGAAATTCAAAAGAACAATAAAGCAAACAACTCGTATTATTTCATTCCGCTAATTCTCGGTTTGTTGGGGCTTATTTATCAGATTACCCGACACCGACAAGATGCCTTTGTTGTGGGCTTGTTGTTCTTGTTAACTGGATTGGCAATTGTTGTATACTTGAATCAAACCCCGCTTCAACCGAGAGAGCGCGATTATGCCTATGCAGGTTCATTTTACGCATTCACAATCTGGATTGGATTGGGTGTTGTGGCACTCTATTTCTGGGGAAGAAAGTTATTGCAGACCATACCACGAACGGTACTTGCAGGTGTAGTTATTGTACTTGCTTCTTCAGCTCCTATTTTAATGGGTGCCCAAGGCTGGGATGACCATGATCGTTCAAACCGCCGAGCCGGAATAGATATGGCGAAGAACTACCTGAATTCGCTAGCACCCAATGCCATAATTTTTACTAACGGTGATAATGATACCTTCCCACTTTGGTATGCCCAAGAGGTAGAGGGTGTGCGTACGGATGTTCGTGTGGTGAACTTGAGCTTACTGAACACGGATTGGTACATTGACCAAATGAAACGCAGGCAATATGAAAGCGCCCCCGTTCCGTTCAAAATGCCTGAGCAAAAATACCGTCAGGGTACTCGTGATCTAATCATCTTAATGCAAGACAGTGTGCCTACTGATTTATCAGAAGCCGTGAATTACTGTTTGAATGATGACAATGTGTATGATGCGAAATACAAGAAGTTCAATACACTTCCAAACTTCCAATTTAAGTTGCCTATTTCAGAACAGGTTCAACAACAATTTAAGCCATTTGAGTTCAAGAACAGCAAAGTGGTTTCTGAAATGCAATTTGCCCTGCTTGAAGACGACAGCGAAACTCCAAAACAGTTCATTACCAAAGCTCAACTGATGGTTATGGATTTAATTGTTTCGAACAACTGGGAACGTCCAATTTATTTTGCTGTGACAACCGGTGGTGAGGCTTATATGGGTCTCGAACCGTACTTCCAATTGGAAGGTTTGGCATACCGATTAACACCGGTATACCACGAAGATTATGACCAAAGAAACAACAATGCAGGAGGCGTTGCCGCTGATATCATGTATGACAACGTCATGAATAAGTTTCAGTGGGGAAATATTGATAAAGAAAATGTTTATCTCGATGAAAATGCGAGAAGAATGGTTGTTAACCTGCGTATGCAAATGAACAATCTAGCAGAGCAGTTTATTATTGAAGGCCGAAACGATATGGCAATCAAAGTTCTGAAAAAATCGCTCGAATCATTACCTGAGAAAAATGCGCCGTATGATCAAGCGCAAATCATGTGGCAAACCGCAGAACTTCTCTTAAAAGCCGGTGATTTAGAGACAGGCAAGGCCATAGCCAAACGTATGATAGAATTGAATCAGCAAATTCTAACCTATTCAACGTCTCTTGATAATACACGAAGAGAATCAATGAAACGAGATGTTCAAATTGCCGGATTAATCAATGATGAATTGGTTCAAGATTTAAAGAAATATGCGCCCAACGATCCGTTGACCAAAGAGATGGAAGCTTCACATGAACGATCATTAAAAGAAGTGGGACTTTTAGATCTTGTAAAAGGTGAGAGAGACAAAAAATTAATGTACGAAGAGCAGAAAAGGTTGTATGATTCTGTAATGAATGCACAGAAAAAATCAGATACGCTGAAACAGTCGAAAAGCTCGAAGCTAGATTTATAGTAAATGCGTTTTTATTGGAAGGTATTATCTCGAATAACTGCAAAGCGTTGTTTCAACGCTTTGCTCGTTTTGGGATCATACTACTTCTCAAGATTGTTTAAAACACAGCCAGCAGGCTTGCCCATTTCACTGAGCATTGAGCCCACTACCTCTTGTAATTTGGGTTGTCCTGAATGCCCTTCCGGATTGAGGCAATTCTCAAGACCAACTGGAAATCTAAAGTCAGAGCAACTTTACAATTGGTTGAATCCCATTGTTGATCGGTTGTGGTACGTGAATTTTTATTTTCAAGGAGAACCCTTTATTCACAAAGAGATTTTAAGTCAAATAGCATTCGTAAGTAAACAAGGCGTTTTTACGTCTACGTCTACGAACGCTCATTTTATTACCAAAGAGATTGCTGAGAATATCATAGCATCTGGCTTAGATCAACTGATTATTTCAATTGACGGAACCACGCAAGAGACCTATGAGAAATATCGTATTCATGGCAAACTTGATAAAGTTTTAGAGGGCACAGCCAATATCATAGAAGCGAAAAGAAATCTTCAGTCATCAACGCCCCATGTGGTCTTCCAATTTCTTGTAGTAGCTCACAATGAGCATCAAATAGAAGATGCAAAGCAACTTGCAAAGGAATATGATGTGAACGAAATTCGATTTAAAACTGCACAGGTGTATTACTATGAATATGGGAATGATTTAATTCCGAAAAATGATAAATACAGCCGATACAAACAATTGAAATCAGGGAAGTGGGTTGTTAAGAACAAACTTGAAAATCATTGTTGGCGCATGTGGAGTGGAAGTGTTATTACGTGGGACGGAAAAGTAGTGCCCTGTTGTTTTGATAAAGATGCCAAACATCAGTTGGGCGACTTAACAGAATCGAGCTTTAGATCCATTTGGAAAAGCACATCTTATATGCAGTTTAGGAAAAAAGTAATGAGTAACAGAAGTCAGATTGATATCTGCACGAACTGCACAGAGGGAACTCAAGTTTGGAGTTAGTCTTTTTGTATGAGAACTACAGCATAGGCATTTACACCTTCTTCCCTTCCCACATAACCCATTCTTTCTTCAGTAGTAGCCTTGATACTCACATCTAACTGATCAATTGAACAAATGCGGGCAATGGTTTCAATCATGGCTGGAACATGTGGCTTAATCTTGGGTTTTTCAAGACAAAGTGTAGCGTCGATATTCCCAATTTTCCAACCGTCTTCGTGAATAATGGAAATTGTTCTTTCCAATAAAATCTTGGAGTCAATTCCTTTGAATTCATCAGAGGTATCTGGAAAATAAGTGCCAATGTCACGTTTTCCAGCCGCTCCCAATATAGCATCGCAAATGGCGTGTAAGAGCACATCAGCATCACTGTGACCAAGTGCTCCTTTTTCATGTGGTATTAAGACACCACCTAGCCAAAAATCTCTTCCTACTTGAAGTTGGTGAACGTCATATCCGAATCCTACGCGTATTTTCATTGATCTGATTCTAATTCCTCCCTCGTTTTCGCATCTAAAGAAAAACGCAATGAGAAACGTAAGGTATTTGCTAATGGGTTCTGTTGAGTAGTGCTGACCAAATAACTCATGTCAATGGTGAGTACTTGGTAATGCAACCCTGCACCAAACGTAATGAATTGTCTATTTCCTTTGGTATAATGTTCGTGAAAATAACCTACGCGAACGGCAAATTGCTGCGCGAAATCATATTCAACTCCAGCACCAATATTGTATTCTCTTAATTCTTCTCTGAATTTTGATCCTGCATAAATGGTTTCTGTTTCGGGGTCATACTGTCCAGGGGCATCATAAAAAGACTGAATAATTCCGCTAGCTGTTCCTACGTTTGGATTAAAACCAGAAAGGATGGTGTCACTATTATTTTTATAAATAGGGGGCGATGGAACCAATAATTTGTTGACATCTACCAAAAGCGTTAGTTTGTTATACTGGTCCATGTTGGAAGTAAATGCAACACCCGTTCTCAAATTCGCTGGTATAAAATCGCGGTAATCAGTATTGGTATAGCTCATCTTAGCTCCAATGTTTGAAATATTCATTCCCCAATTCAATTTCGCTTTTTTTCCCGCGAATTTTATTTTATCATTGGTGTAAAAGGTGGAAATATCAACTGCTACCGTTTGACCCGGTTTACTCTCAGCCCCTTGAACATTCGTTCTTCCCGTTAAATTAGAATTAACATAGCGCAGTGCTAATCCGCCAGAGAATTTTTTTGATAATTTTTGAGCAAAGGTGAAATCTACTGCGAACTCAGCCGGTTTGAATGGCATAATTACAGACCCCATTTCATCTGTAAAGGTGATATTACCCAATGTGAAGTAACGCAATGAACCTCCAATAGCCTGATTTTTGTTTATTTTTTTATAACCAGACAGGTAACTCAAACTCATGTCATTGACCAATGCACGAAGCCAAGGGCTGTAGGACAGAGATACTTCCATTTGATCCTCAGCGAAAGCCAATTTCGATGCATTCCAGAAAGTGGAATTCGCATCTGGATCTAAAGCAACGCCTGCATCACCCAGAGCTCCACATCTTGAATCGGGTGCAATGGTTAAAAATGGAACTGCAGTAGTTATGGTGTTCAATGTCAATTCACGACCATTCAATTGATTGGGATTCGTTAATTGAGCAAATGAAGATCCTTGACCAATGCAAATGGCTAGACCAAATAATAAAAATGTTTTTCTCATCACGTTCACAAATATACTGCCTCTGATAGGATACAGAGACTATTTTAAAATCACTAATTTCTCATATTGTTCAGCACGCTGTCCACTTTCATTCCTAACTTCCAACCGGTAGATGTAAGTGCCCTTTCCAATGGCATCTCCAAAATCATCTTTACCATCCCATGAAATAGACTCTCCTTTAAAACCTGTGCTGAAAAAGGAGCGTTCCAATGTTTTCACCAATTTTCCACTAACCGTAAATATTTGAACGCGCACATTCAGTTGCTGACAGGGTTGATTGTGTTCAAACATAAACGCTGTATTCGTGGTGAACGGATTGGGAAAATTCAGTACATGCGAGAGGGCAATATTGGCATCATCTGCAACAATAAATTGTATTTCGGCCTCATTGCTGTTGTTGTGAACATCCCATGCCTTCACCTTTAATGTATGGTTGCCTATGGCCAGACTAGACAATGGATATGTGGCCACACCGCTTTTGTATGTGTCCAGATCAGATTCATAATAATCATTTAAAACAATTGGACTTGAAGTATTTCCATCAAGAATGGCGGTTAAGTTATGTCCAATGCCATTGCCAACGGTATTAATACCATTTTCATCTTGAAGTCTTGTGATAAGAATAGGAGTCGTATTTGTTGTTCCTCCAGAAATGAACGTAGAGTCATTCATGAAAATTCGAATTTCTGGACCAACGGTATTCAGTGCTGCTCCGTTGAGTACACTTCCAATTTTAAAATCTTCACTGTAGCCATGTCCATCATTGTTTCCAGCAACTGTGTAGTAACTCACGCGACCATTTGCTACAGTGTAATTAATATCAATGGGTACAACAAACTTGAAAGAGAAGGCTCCATTGACAACGCTAGCCTTCCCTCGATATATGATTTTATTGAATGAAGAAAAATTCAAGACCTGACCTGCTTCGCCATCTTGGTCATTGTTTTGAGTTTGAAGTTGCGATTCTTTGTCGTAAACCGTTGGATAAATAAATCCGTTGAAATCAGTTAGTGTGTTGCCATTCGCGTCGGTCACATTACCCTTAAACTCCACCTCTTGCAAAGCTTTTAATGTGTCATTGAAATTGACTAATTCTTGGTTGTTGATATGAGTTGTTTGCACATTGAATTTCGGGTAAACCATTTTTAAAGCAGGGTCTCCAAGTAAACTGAAATTCGGCTTGCTGTCATTACCAGGATTCACTCCGTTTTTGGTTAACATGTTTAATTCACCTAATGTGTAAGTATTGCCATTGGGTTCATCGAGAACATGCTCAAAAAATGCAAGGTCCATTTCATAATTCTCTCCCGTATAAACAATTCGGGTGGTAGTGAGCATAGCTATGGCACCACCATTTTTATTCATCACCAACAACTCACCCGCAGATTTATATGACGGATCGTCATATCTCGCAAACTCACAAGTTGCAGTGAGGAAAACGGGCATTCTATATTTGTTGGTAAAGGATAAAATAGTCGGGATATCAAGTATGCGCTCATGCGCCCATCCACGCTCACCTCCATGCCCAATATAGGTCATGAGTAGGGTGCCGTTTTGAATACGCTGTTGAATGCCTTTCTCACCATCGGGATAACGCTCACCACCCGGAGTTGAGTATTGTGTGAAAGCATCCATGTACAATTTTGTAATGTCATATTCCGGATGATTCACACGCACAGAATCAGATAGAGACTCACAAGAATTCGTATGAACAGATTCGAAAGGGCCGCCGCTTCCGTCTTGGTCATCTGAGACAAATGTGATGTTATTTCTCCAATTGCCGTATGGCGTTTCTTGAGCATCACCTATACAATATGCACCACCGGTTGAACTGGAATTTTCAGCCAAATAGGCTTTCATTTTTTCTAAATACCCTTGCGCCTCTTCAAGGTTTTCGCAGGGTATTCTTCCAATTCCACAATCCAAGAGCCCTGTTGAGTTTCCGTCTTCATTGTCAGAAAGCATAACGAAATAGTCATCGCTAACATAGCTCGATGTTGGTGATAACGAATTGTCTGATTCATAAACCATAATGGTATTTCCTCTGTGATTTGAAATGCCTTTATTTCTAGAATAGTCACCGTCGCCAATAAGCAATAAGTTTTCTGGATATACTCCGGAAATATCACCCCTATTTTTTAACATGAGCATGACCTGTCTGAAGGCCATTGCGTCTGGTGAACCGCTAGAAAATTCATTGAAAACTTGTTCGGGTGTTGCTAGTGCAACCGATTTTCCTTCGCCTTCATGTATGAGCTTTATTTCTTCAGCGATGCTCACATAAGGAGGGGCGGATATAATCACTAAGTCAATGTTATTCCATTCATGAATGTTTTGATTTTCTATTTTGCCTAAGGCAGTTGGAGTTAGAAAATTGGTAAAGGCTATAAATTCTCTAAGCGTATCTGTTGCAACAGTCCATTTTTTAATTCCTCCTGCATCGGTTAATTGAATTTTTTTTGGGTATAAATTGGCTGTGATGTCCCACAATTCTAAATTATTGGCCGTTGCATTCAGACTAAACTCTGTGATGTTTCCGGCTCCCACAGTTAGTGTATCTCGAATTTTCATCTGTGTCCCGGAGAGAACTAGATTTCGAGTAGAATTGAGAAGTATATAATCTAACCAGCCTTTTGCTTCGCTATTCCCTTTTGTGAATGTTACTGAGACGCTGCAATTGGCGTTGTTCGGAACGAAAGATTGTACAATTGAACCGGTTCTTGCCACGAGTGAAGTAGGTGAGTCGTACACAAATCCAATGGAAGTTGTTCCTGTATTTCCTTGGGTTGAGGCCGTGAACGAGGAAGTTGCTCCAATTGTTCTGGCAACGGCTGCAACCTCGAAACTGGCTTGATGAGCGGTTGAAATGTTTTGAAAGGAAAATGGATAGGTAGCGGTCAACACTTGGTCAAATAAATCACCATAAAACTCTCTTCCTCCTTTGGCTAAATTGTAAATATCATTTTCAAGGTATTGGAAATCTTGAAATGTGGTAGCCGTATGATTAAATGATGGTTCATTGGTTTCAGTTTGAATTCTCAGTGGGTCAATGTCTCCAATTTTCAAAAAATAATATGCCGTGTCCGTGTAGAAATGCTTTTTATGCAACCAACGCTTCCTACCTAGTGTGCTGTTGTATTTTAAATCCCATGAATCTGGACCTTTACCGAAAAAAAGAATGTAATCATTGGCGTTGAATACTCCATCCGCCTCGCCAGAAATGTAAATGGCATTTTTCAATGGGTCATTTGGTTTTGAAATGCTATTCAGTTCAGGAAGCATGGAACCACCGTTTCCGTACAGGTTGATTGATTGCGGATTTAGCGTTGATGTGTTTATGCCCAATGATTCTAAAAATGATTTATCCATTTTATAGATTCCATCTTTGGTTATGGCTATTTTGAAAATTTCTCCCGTACCAAGCACACTCGTATTTGGAAAATTCTGATTGTTTTTTGACGTTCCCAAATAATCTTTGGTTTCGATAGTGCACTCGAATTCCGAGAGCGCCTCAACGCTATTCCCTACTTTTCGGAACGGAGAAACAAATACTACAAAGTGATTTCCTTTTTTATCAGATTGAACAAGGGTCCATGAGATTGCAAAATAATTGGGAAGCGCAGCGGCTTCAATGCTAAAATCTTGTCCTTGCTTTCCTGTTTTTTGGTCAGAAATAAAAACAGTAGAAATTTCTTTGTTTTTTGGAAGAATAATGCGTTGAGCATGCACTGGACCCATGGATTCATACTGAAATAGATCTGGACAGGATTCCAAGAGTGTTGCATTTGGCTTAAATTCTAGTTTTTTAGTGAAAAAAGTCTGTGCGTTTACTGAATAAATTTCAAGATAGCATATTGAAATACAAGCGGTTAATAAAATAAGAACTTGATTCAACTTAGACATGCTTTCTGCGTTTTGGCCCCTCTCTAACATTGTTTTTTCGAATATATTGTGTGATTCACTTGTCAAATGAATGCAAAAATGTTGTATACTTGCTATTCGAATCGAATATTTTTTATAATCTTTCGAATGAAGAAGGCGATGAAAATAAAAATATTAGGGGCAATCCTTTGCTCCATTAGTTTAATGCAAGTTTTTGCCCAAGACCCTGAATTTACTCAATTCTACGCAAATCCGTTGTATTTAAATCCTGCTTTTGCTGGAACAACCAAATGTCCACGTTTCGTAATGAACTACCGCAATCAGTGGCCTTCTCTAACCGGAACTTTCGTTACAACGAGCGCTAGTTATGATCAACATGTTGAAACCGTCTCTGGAGGTCTTGGTTTAATTGTCATGAACGACAGAGCTGCTCAAAACACTTTGAATACAACCACAGTTAGTGGTATTTATTCGTATCAACAACCAATTAATAGAAAATTCAGCATCAAAGCAGGATTCCAAGCATCTTATTTTCAGAAATCATTGGATTGGAGCAAGCTGACATTCGGAGATATGATTGACCCTCGTAAAGGATTTATCTATGAAACAAATGATATTCCTCGCGGTGGTAATATAAAAAACATTGACTTTTCTGCGGGTATTCTTGGATTTAGTCAAATGTTTTACGGTGGTTTTGCCGTGCATCATTTGAATGAACCAAACGAAAGCTTGATTGTGGGTACTTCTCGTTTGCCCATGAAGTATACTGTTCATGCCGGAGCAGTAATTCCAATTAAAGAAAAGTATAAAGATGGAAGTACACTTTCGCCGAATATTTTGTACCGCAGACAAGGAGAGTTCCAACAGTTGAATCTTGGACTTTATGTAAACAAAGGACCTATAGTAGCAGGTGTTTGGTTTAGAGGTTTGTTATTCGGCGAAAAATATAGAGATAGCTTCATTGCAACATTGGGTGTTCAAAATGAGAACATTCGTGTTGGTTATAGCTATGACGTTACAATAAGTGGATTAACACCAGCAACGGGTGGCTCGCATGAAGTATCGTTAGCCATTAATTTCGAGTGTCGTCCAAAAAGAGTTAAGTTCCGCACAATAGCGTGTCCTTCTTTTTAGTTAAGTAGAACCCAACAACAATTTTTCATATAATTTAGGAAACATGAAAAACGTACAATTCACCATTTTAGCTCTCGCAGCGGCAGTGCTCTCTTTGAGCTCATGCAGCGATGGTCCGCGTTCAAGCGCAACCGGATGGGAGTATAACCAAAGCCCCGAAACCGAGGGTTTTAAAAAGAGTAGAGAAGGTAAAAACGGAGGTTTTTATTATACTCAATACGCAGGTCAAGAGACCGGTCCAGGTCTAGTTTTCATTGAAGGCGGTCGCTTTTCAATGGGTCGTGTAGAAGACGATGTCAACTATTCTTGGGACAACATTCAAATACCAGTTTCGGTAAGTTCATTTTATATGGACGAAACAGAGGTGACCAATCAACATTGGAGAGATTATATGCGTTGGTTGCAATTGGTTTATGGAGAGCAAGATCAAGCCTTGGTTCGCAGAGCACTTCCAGATACAAATTGCTGGAGACAGAAGGACCAAGACATGGAAAAATATGTTGAGTACTATTTGCGTCACCCGGCCTACAGTGAATATCCTGTAGTAGGTGTAAGTTGGTTGCAAGCAAGCGATTATTGCGCTTGGAGAACTGATCGTGTGAACGAGCACATCTTGGTTCGTGAAGGTATTTTGTTATACAATACCTCGCAGCAGATGGGAGTACCATTCACTACTGAGACGTATTTAAATGGAACTTACGATCCATCTTCTCGTTTGGCTGAAGCAGATAACCAAGGTATGATGAACCTTAACGCTCCAAATTCTTCACGTAATGTACGTATGGAAGATGGAATAATTTTGCCACGTTACCGCCTGCCTACTGAGGCTGAGTGGGAATATGCTGCCATGGCATTAATAGGAAACTCCTATCAAGAATTAATAACAGATCGTAGAACCTATCCTTGGAACGGACACTATGTGCGTAACGGATCAAACGGTACCGAATACTTCGGGCAAATGCGCGC
>VGFR01000033.1 GCA_016868835.1 Bacteroidota bacterium
TCTGTTTCGCTCAATGGCAATTCAAATACGCGACCGGCATCACGAACCGCAGACTTGGCTGCCATGGTTCCGTATGTGATGATTTGAGCTACGGCAGAAGGAGAATACTTCTGACGCACATAATTGATAACCTTTTCTCTTCCTTCATCTTCGAAATCAATATCCATATCGGGCATGGAAACGCGATCAGGATTCAGGAATCGCTCGAAAAGCAAATCATATTGAATAGGATCAACATCTGTAATACGCAAGCAATAGGCAACTGCAGATCCGGCTGCAGATCCCCGACCAGGACCAACACTTACATTCATTTTTCTAGCTTCGTTGCAGAAATCTTGTACAATGAGTAAATACCCCGGATAGCCAGAGTTCTCAATAACCGAAAGTTCAAATTCAAGCCGTTCTTGAATCTCAGGGGAAACCTTGCCATATCTAAATTCAGCACCCACAAACGTCAGGTGTCTGAGATAGGCAGACTGCCCAGCAATAGGGAGTAATTTTTCTATTTCATTTTTTTGATCTTCTTGACTTAATCCTTTCTCATCCCATTTTAATTTTCGATTTGAAATGAGCCGATCGTGAGCGAGGTTAATTTCCTCATGCTGTTCCGCAATAAATGTTGGGTCAATCTCAAATTTCGGAAGTAAAATATCGCGATCAAGTTTGAATGGCTCACATTTTTCTGCAATACGCAATGTTTCATTTATTGCTTCCCGATGATGCGGGAAGGCCTGAGTCATCTCTTCCGCAGACTTCATGTAAAACTGGTTATTGGGAAATCCAAATCGGAATTCTCTTCCACGCTTTCCAACGTATTTAGAAGGTTTAGAAACAAACTCACCGTCTTTCACACAGAGCAATGCATCTTGTGCTTCGGCATCTTGTTGGTTTGTGTAATAACTGTTGTTGGAAGCGAAATAGGCAACATTGTGTTTTTTACAAAATTGCAAAATCACTTCATTAACTACATGCTCTTCCTCAAGTCCGTGGTTGGTTAATTCTCCATAAAAGTCGTCACCAAAGGTTTCCTTCCACCATAAAAATTGTTCCTCAGCGCGTTCTTCACCTATATTCAGAATGTGAAATGGAACTTCTCCGAACACGCTGCCAGTGGATACAATGAGACCCTCTTTGTATTGGGCTACCAAGTCTTTGTCAATGCGCGGTACATAGTAGTATCCATCGGTATTTGCTATTGAACTTAACTTAGACAAATTCTGATACCCTTGATAATTTTTCGCGAGAAATAAAACGGGGAAACCATCATCTTGATGCGTTCTGTCTTTGTGATTTTTGCACACGTTTAATTCGCAGCCCACAATGGGTTTAATTCCTTTTTTGTGCGCAGCAGAAACAAAATGAAAAGCTCCCATCATGTTATTCGAATCTGTAACAGCCACAGTTGTGCCGTTCATTTCGGAAACACGATTTAAGATAGAGTCAATGGTGCTGGTGCTTTGAAGCACACTGTATTGCGAATGCACATGCAAATGAACGAATCCCTCAACTTCACCACTTGCAGTGGATTGTAGTTTTGATTCAATTTTTACTTCTTCTTGTTTTTTGAAATTGCTCCTTGAAAGAACGGGTGTTTCATAAACAATTAAGGAACCCGGCGTTTTTTCAGGATTCGGAATGATTTCTCTTTTCAAAAGCTCAAAAAAGCATTTGGCTGTAGCATCAACGTCGAATGCAGCATCATGTGCTTCTTCAAATGCCACTAGAAAGAGTTTCGTATGCAGTTCAGTCAGCGATGGCCATTTATATTTTCCGCCTTTTCCACCTGGAATAGCACAGTAATCGGTACTTAATTCTTTGGTGTCAAGTTGCTTCTTGACAGAAAGAATATTCTCTAAATTCAACCGAAGGTATTCACAGCCTACAATGTTTAAATCGAATTCAATGTTGTGTCCCGCAATGTATTCAGAGGTAGCAACGACTTCTGCAAATTCATTCAATACGTCACCCAAATCCGAACCTTCATTTAACGCACGTTGGGTGCTAATTCCGTGAATCTTCTCAGAGGTGTAGGGAATTGAAAACCCATTGGGCTTCACAATGATGTTCCCTTGTTTTAGCAGTTTGCCTGTTGCGTCATGCTGCTGCCAAGCCAATTGAACCAGTCTTGGCCAGTTATCAAAATCGGTTAACGGAGCGTTATAATTACGCGGTAAACCTGTGGTTTCAGTGTCGAAAATAAGATACATGGTTCGGGCAACTTTGAAGGCTTAAAGTTACTTGCGAACTCTAGTTATTTTTCAATTGTGGAAATCTTTCTTGTGTATTTCGAGTACCATTTCCATGATCTCAGAAATAAGAGAGAAAAAATGCCAAGTCCTGCGAAATAAACATAGTCAGAGGTCCAAATGAGACTTACATCGGCAAGGGTATGAAAGGTAATCCAATAGGCGTATGCGATGTAGCAGACGGTGGTTGACATTTCAATAATAAGTCCTTGCAAGGTTTTCCCCGAGCCTTCAACAGCGGCCAAAAGAATATTGGTAACCGCGAATAAAAGTATGACAGGAAAAACAACATGCATGCTTGAAACGGTTAAATCAATGACCTCAGTTGTAGCATTGAACTGGGCGGCAATCCAACCTGGATAAAGCAACAAGCCATGTGTTAATATAGCAATGAGTAGGATATTGCTTGCGATGAGTCTTTTAAGTACCAAGAAAATTTCATCATCTCTTTTTTCCGCTAAAAGTCCGCTTACGTATGTTTTCGCGGTGGAAGAAAAACCCATTGCACTTACCCAAGCCAATGAATACATATTTCTCACAATAAATGCACTTTGAAATGACGCCTCTCCGCGTTTTTCAATGAATCCAAAAAAAATAATCCATATAACCAACGCAATGAGCATTTGAATCATAATGGGGATTCCTAATTTAAGTAATTCATGTACATATCTGAATTGATTTACTACGCGAATGAGAGCGAGTTGTGGGGCAAATTTTTTTGTATAGATCATGAGAAAGAAAAGTCCTACACCTTCACCAAGGTTTGTAGCAATTGCAGCACCTTTCACACCTAATGCAGGTAGCCCTAAGTGACCGAAAATAAAAAGATAGTCAAAGCAAATGGTTGCCAGAGCCACAAGTGCGGTTGAGTAAAATACACTTTTAGTCTCAGTGGTGCCTGACCAGAATGCATGATAAAGTTGAATGAATGAGAAGAAGATAAAACCAATGGATCTGAACTGACTGAATTCAGTCATGTATGCAAGAACTTCTTGGTTACTGATGAATAGCTTTAATAAGATGGGTACAATCCAAGCCATGGTTGCAATTTGAATCGCAACAATTACCAATTGAATTAAAAAAGCATTTTTAAGTACTATGGATATTTCTTGGGGTTGATTCTCGCCCGTTTTTTTTGCAATCAAAATTTGCGCGGCATTTGCAGATCCTGCACCAAGCATACCCAAGGCAATGTAAATGAGACCTACAAAACTTACTGCACTCATGGCATTGCCGTCTAGTTGAGCCACGAAATAATTGTCAATGATTACAATGAAGAATTGAATAAAAGCACCAGCACAGAGTGGAAGGGCCATCTTCCAGAGTGAGGCATATCCAATTTGAAGTTGCGTGCTGGTCATTTAAGAAGATGAATTTCTTCAAGTTGTTCCCACCAATAAACGGTGTGTCTTGCCCATTGTATTTTTAATGCCCATTGCTCTTCCTCCGAAAGTTGCCAGATGACATTGCTTCGATTCAAACGCGTCTTCATTTCTTCGCATATGATGCCCGAAGCTGTTGCTACATTTAAACTTTCAGTAAATCCAAACATAGGAATTTGAATCTGGTAATCACTGTTTGCAATAGCGAATTCAGATGCACCCGTAAGTTCTGTTCCCATTACAATGGCAAGGGGTTTTTCAAGGGGTAGATGCTCCAAGGGTATGGCTTGTTCAGAAAGGTGCGTGACAGCTATTTGGTAGCCCATTTGACGAAGCTTTGCAAAACAATTAGCGGTGTTGTTTTCGTGCTCTGCATATCGGTGAACAGTGAGCCATTTGGAAGCTCCTTTTGACACACTTTGGTAGTGATGATAGGCGTGGCTATTTTCAATAACGTGTACATCTTGAATGCCGAATGATTCAGCACTTCTTAAAACGGCACTTGCATTTTGAGGTTGATATAAATCTTCTAATACAAGTGTAATGTGTCTGGTTCTATTTAGAGCAATGGCATTGAACCTCTCTTGTTTGTGTGTTGAGAGGTGTGAGCTATACAGTTCATACATTGCTTGAAGGTCCATGGTGCGAAAATAACAAGGGCTGCGCGCAGCGCAGCCCTTGTTATTTGTTTCGTAATAAATTACTTCACTTTAGAAGATAACTCAGTACCAGCTTTGAAACGAACTACCTTTTTAGCTTTGATAGTGATTTCTTTACCAGTTTGTGGGTTACGTCCTTTGCGTGCAGCACGCTTAGAAGTAGAGAAAGAACCGAAACCTACTAGGGCAACACGGTCATCTTTCTTTAATGCTTTTGTTGTTACTTCGATGAATGCATCTAATGCACGCTTCGAATCAGCTTTTGAAAGCTTTGACGCAGCTGAGATTGCGTCGATTAATTCTGCTTTGTTCATTTTGTTTTGGTTTTTAAATTAAACAATTGTTTGTTGGGTCAAACTAAATAAACAAATCACGGACATGCAAGTATGACAAGGGTTTTTTTGCTCTTTTGTTGAAAAAAGCCTGATGTTGTTGATAAAGGTGGGCTTTTGCCCTCTGAAACCCTTGTGAATTGGTCTGTTTAGTTGCTTTTACTTGATAATTTGTTATATAAGAAGTATACCACTGCTCCTATTGGAATCACCAATAGTCCAAAGTAGGCCGCCGGATTATCACTTGCTACATTGTTCAGAACAAACCAATGCACAATTTCTATGAATATCAGAGGAAGGAAAGGGTAGAGTGGAGTTCGAAAGCCTCCATCTTCATTTCCTTGTTTTTTAATTCTGAAAACAAAAATTCCAATTGCGGCTAGCATTAAGAAAAACCACTCTGTTATGGTCACGTAGTTAATGATGTCTTCGAATCCGCCCCAAAGAAATACCAATACAATGGCCCATAGTGATTGTAAAATAATAGCGCTAAGTGGAACCCCAAATTTCGGATGCGATGTTCCGAACATCTCGAAGAATAATCCTTCGTTCGACATTTGTTTAATAATTCTTGGTGTAGCTAGAACATATAAACCAGCACATCCAAATACGGAGAGTGATATAAGTACAGATGTAGCAATTCCACCAATGCCAGGAAGTATTTTTTCAGCGGCTACTACAGCAAGTGTTGGTGGATTCTCCATTTGCTTCATAGCAACAAGTTCCTCGATGCTTATTACTTTCAAGTAACCAATGCTGACTAAGACGTATGAAAGTGTTACTACCAAAGTACCTATAATGAGCGCAAGTGGCACATTTCTTTTTGGATTTTCAGCTTCAGAGGTTACAAAGCTAGCGTAGTGCCAACCCGTATAAGACCATAACACTCCTACAAAAGCACTAGCCCAATTGAATCCTTGTGCTTTTTCTGAAGACATTATTTCTCCTACGGGTATGCTTCCTTCAAATACCGTTTGGTCTCCGAGCACAACCAACAACACAAGTAAGCCATAGATTCCTACTATTTTCAATACCGTTGAAATATTGGCGAACTGTTTCGAGCTATTCAAACTAAACATATTAAATAACGTAAGCACCACAATACTTACGGCAGAAAATGTACTTTTCAATCCTGGATCAAACCCCGTCATTTGTTGCACGTTCTCTGTAAAGATTACAATCAACGCAGCAATGGTTCCTGACGATACTACTGCCAACAAACACCAACCGTATAAAAAGGCTGTCAACGGTCCGAAAGCTTCCTTTAAGTAGGTATAAATTCCACCACCTGACGGAAAACGACCTCCCATTTCGGCGTAAATTAAAGCTCCAATCATGGATACCAATCCTCCCGCAATCCAGAGCAAAGTCATCCACATGGCGTCGGGAACATGAAATGCAATTGAGGTTGGAGTTTTGAAAATACCCGAACCAATGGTGCTTCCAATAGCAATCATGGTTAAGGCAAAAAGTGAAAGTCCTTTTTTATTCATTTTGGTTAGAGGTGTAGGCCTCAAATATAATTGCTTTTTAAAGTTTCGATGGAAATATTGCCAAGACTTTGTAAGTTTGTAAAAATGAAGTTTATCGAAAAGATAAAACTGAGCGTTGGTAGAAGAGCCTTAGGTAAATCACCCGATGTACAGCGGAATCGTCGTGGTAGCAATTTCCACGACGCAGTTTCTGTGGGCATTCTCTATGTTGATAATGACGAACGTTACTTCAATAAAATCAGAGCATTTCACAAATACTTGAAAGAAAAGTTTGGAGTGAAACATGTGAATTGCCTTGGTTTTTTCAATGATAACGCAAAGAATCTATCCATTTGGCAGTCGCAGAAATTGGAGTTTGAATACTTTACAAAAGACGATTTAAACTGGTATTTGCGTCCCGTTCAAAATGTCTCGAATTTCATCAAGCAAGATTTTGATATTCTAATTGATTTAACTCAAGGTGAACACATTCCAATCAATTTCATTTTTAAAGAAAGTAAAGCAAAAATGAAAGTTGGATTATCCGAATCTTTGACCTCTGTTCAGTCTGATTTATTGCTCAATCTAGGTGAAAATCCGACCATCGAACAATACCTTCAAAATTTAGACGTATACCTCAGTAATCCACTAATAAAATGAACGCGAAGTTGAAAGGTTTAGGTGTTGCCATGGTGACCCCTTTTCGAAAAGATGGTGCAGTAGATCATGCTGCTTTGAAAAAATTAACGCAACATTTGGTAGACGGGGGCGCCGACTATCTAGTGGTTCAAGGCACAACAGGTGAATCAGTAACCTTAACCCGTGAGGAAAAGCAAGAGGTATTGCAAACTGTTTTAGAAACAAACAACGATTCAAAACCAATTGTATTGGGTTTAGGTGGAAACAACACCTTTGAAATTTGCCAGCAACTTTCTCGTCTCGACAGCGAAGGGCTTACCGCAATTCTCAGTGTTACACCATACTACAATAAGCCATCTCAAAATGGTTTATTCGAACATTATTGTGCCTTAAGTGAAGCAGCTCCATTACCCATCATTCTCTATAATGTGCCTGGTAGAACTTCTGTGAATATGCTCCCAGATACGGTTGCACGAATTGCTTTTGAATGCAAAAATATCATTGGTATAAAAGAGGCTTCAGGTAATGTAGAACAAGTCATGAACGTCATTCACAATACGCCGAAAGAGTTCATGGTAATTAGCGGTGATGATGCGTTGACATTGCCTTTAATTGCTGCCGGTGCTGATGGAGTTATTTCGGTAGTTGGAAATGCATTTCCAAAAGAATTCGGACAAATGGTGCATTATGCTCTCAACGGTGAGATGGCAGAGGCTCGGTCATTGCATTACAAGCTCATTGAAATCATTCACCTACTTTTTGTTGAAGGTAATCCGGCAGGAATTAAAGAGGTATTATCTCAATTGGATATTTGTGAAAACTATCTCCGTCTTCCGCTCGTTTCAGTTACGGATAACACCAGCGACAGAATTCGCAAAGTATTAATTGAGGAAGGTTTTTTGAACTAAGGTTGGCTATTGAAAAAGAGCGTAACTCCTTTTCGACCTTCATTTAAAAACAACTCTTTTTGCTCACTTGAAAGTCGCTTCACTTTTGGACCTATTCCCGCGTCGCGTTGTAATTTTCCTCTAAGTTCCATTTCCTGCAGTGCCCCGCAATAAGCAACACCACGAATGCCGCCTCCTTCAAAAACCAAGTTTTCAATTGGTTTCATTTCTTGGCCATGCGAATTGCTCACGAAAATGAAGCACGCTAAAAGAAAAGCATATACCTTCGTCATGACTCAAAACTACCATGAAAAAAGTTCACCTCGAAATAATTGCAACAAACGCTGAATCATGCATCATTGCAGATCAAAATGGTGCTACGCGTTTAGAGGTTTGCACCGCTCTTCAAGTTGGCGGGCTCACACCAAGTCTTTCCCTGGTTGAATATGCCGTTGAATTTACCAAATGTGATGTGGCTGCATTAATTCGTACACGAGAAGGATCCTTTCACTATAGTCAAGCAGAAATTAAAATCATGTGTGAAGACATTCGCCGCATTCGAGATAAAGGTGCAAAGGCCGTGGTGGTAGGGGCGCTTACAAGTGATGGATTCATTGACTTCAGAGCGATTGAACATTTTGTAAAGGCAGCGCGTGGAATGAATGTCGCATTTCAACGGGCTTTTGATGTTTGCCAAGATGGTGATGAGGCCATTGGAAAACTTGAGAGCTTGGGAATATGTCGCTTGCTTTCATCAGGAAAGAAACCAACATGTGTTGATGGTTTGGAAAATTTGAAGCGCTATGCTGAATTAACTACGAAAATGGAAATCATGCCAGGAAGTGGTTTAAGAAGCAACAACATAGCTCAAGTTGTGAGTGCCTGCTTCAGCAGTTATCACACGAGCGCAAGTGAAATGCGGTTTGAAAATGATGCGTCTATTATGCCTGCATCTTATTTAGTTACCAAGGGTGAGGAGGTTCGGGCTTTAAGTCATTTTTTAACAGATTACGTTTCCCAATTCAACTAGCTTACTTTTGCAGCATGGCAGTAGAGGTAAAAAATAGAAAAGCTTTTTTTAGATACTTTGTATTGGAAGAGTTTTCTGCTGGCATGGTGCTAACGGGAAGTGAGATTAAAAGTATTCGGGGTGGGAAGGCGAATATAGCCGAGGCATATTGTAAAATTCAGGGTAAGCACTTGGTCATATTCAACATGAGCGTTGCAACTTATGCAAACGCGGGTTATGCGCAGCATGAAGAAAGACGGGTTAGGAAGTTACTCTTGACTCAAATTGAGATTGATCGCATTAAACGAAAATTGAAAGATGCAGGTATAACAATAGTTCCTTTGCGTCTATTTATTTCACCTTCAGGATGGGCGAAGCTTGACATAGCCTTGGCAAAAGGAAAAAATGTTGGTGATAAACGCGCAGATGTCAAAGAGAAAGATTTGAAGCGTGAGGCTGATCGGGCCAAATTACGATGAACTATTTTCCTTTTACTTCTTTCCAGTAGACTTTTAAATCACGCATCACCTCATCCTTCAAAATCCACAATCCAATGAGATTCGGAAAGGCCATACCCAGAATCATCATATCTGAAAAGTCTACCACCGCACCGAAGCTGCTAACAGTTCCTAGAACAGTGCAAAACAGGAATAAGAAATTGAATGATTGTTTGATCCACCATTTTTCACCAAACAAAAAAGCCCAAGATTTCATTCCGTAATAAGACCAAGAAATCATAGTGGCAAATGCAAATAGAACAATGCACACAAGCATAATCCAATCACTCCAAGGAAATACAGAACGAAATGCAGCTGCGGTTAACGCACTGCCGTTCAATCCTTGAGTATCTGTAGCAAATCCTGTGAAAACAAGTACCAAAGCCGTCATGGTGCAAACCACTACTGTATCTATGAAAGGCTCAAGTAATGAGACCATTCCCTCACTGACTGGATGCGAAGTTTTACTTGTTGAATGCGCAATGCTAGCTGAACCAATTCCGGCTTCATTGCTAAACGCAGCTCTCCGAAAACCAAGCATCATAACACCAAGAAAACCACCTTTCATTCCATCTGGAGAGAAGGCCCCACTCCAAATTAAACCGCAAGCCTCGTCCAAGAACTGAATGTTCATACCTATAATGGTTAAAGCAAATCCAGTATAGATGACAACCAGCGCAGGGATAAGTTTGTCAGTTACGTTTGCAATACTTTTTATTCCCCCTACAATAACAGCTCCTACAGCTAAAGCGAATGCAATACCAATCCAAAGTGCATATGCGTTGCTTCCAGGTAGTACTGTTTTTATCATGTCAAAAGCTTGATTGGCTTGAACCATATTACCACCACCAAGGGTTCCTCCAACACACATAATGGCAAAAGTGATGGCCAAGAATTTACCTGTACGTTGCCATCCTCTTTTCGTTAAACCTTTGCTGAGATAGTACATTGGGCCTCCACTTACCTCTCCGGTTTCATCTATTTTTCTGTACTTTACACCTAAGGTGCACTCTACAAATTTTGTTGACATTCCAACTAACCCCGCCACAATAATCCAGAATGTAGCTCCGGGACCACCTACCGCTATGGCAACAGCAACCAGGGAAATGTTTCCAAGTCCAAGTGTGCCACTTAGAGCTGCTGACAAGGCCTGAAAGGGAGTAACCTCTCCGGGTTCTGATTTTTTTGTGAATTGACCAAATGTGACTTTCCACGCATGCCGAAATGCTCTGACTTGAATGAATCGGAAATAGAATGTAAAATAAATAGCGGAGCCGATTAATAGTAAAACAACCAGCCAGACTTCAGTTCTTATTGGTTCTCCGTTCGGATGTGTAAGTATTTCGCCCTGCGAATTGTATACGCGATTGTCATAAAGATTGAAGGTGGCGAAGGGGTCGAAGAACAATATTTTTCCAAATGCGTCTACAACAGGAATAAACAAAGCGTTCATACTTTCTTGCGCTGACTGCGTGGCAATTTGAAACTGAAGCACCTCTTGGGAGCCGTCAATTCGTGTGCATTGAACTTCATATTCAACACCTTCTTTTAGCCCGAATGCCTCATGGCCACCGGAAGACTGTTTGTTTGTCCAATGAATTTGTGTGTAGTCAGATGCATTGACAACCGTGGCTTTTCCATCGCCAATGTTGGAAGTTTCGTTCGAAAGTGTAAGCTGAATTTCAGCATTTGATATAGCACAAATAAAGCTCAAGAAAAAGGCTACGTAAATGGGTTTCACGGGTTGGTTCGGTTTGAACGAAAATAGCTCTTTTTTTCAACGAATGAGCGATGTGAATAGGTTGTGAATATTTGAATCAATGAATTCCTATTTTTTTTTGTCATCTTTGCTCGGCTATGGCGGAAAATTTTATTGTTTCAGCACGAAAGTATAGACCAGACAATTGGGATTCAGTGGTAGGCCAAAAGGCGATTACCACCACACTTCGTAATGCCATAGATTCCAATCAGATTGCACAGGCTTACCTTTTCACGGGATCACGAGGAGTGGGTAAAACAACTTGTGCTCGCATTTTTGCGAAGGCCGTGAACAACATGATTGGTGCTTCACCAGAAGAACTTGCGTTTACAATCTTTGAGTTAGATGCAGCATCGAACAACGGTGTAGATGACATTCGCGCTATTGTTGATACCGTGCGTATTCCTCCTCAAGTTGGTAAGTACAAAGTGTACATCATAGATGAGGTTCACATGCTTTCACCCGCGGCCTTCAATGCTTTTTTGAAAACTTTGGAAGAACCACCGGCGCATGCTATTTTCATTTTGGCTACAACTGAAAAGCATAAAATCATTCCAACCATTTTAAGTCGTTGTCAAATTTTTGATTTTCATAGAATCAAAGTCAAAGATATGACTGAGCACTTGCAATATATCGCTGGTCAAGAGGGAATTGAAGCGGAAGAAGATGCCCTGCATGTGATTGCAACCAAAGCAGATGGAGCCATGCGAGATGCTTTGTCTATTTTCGACCAAGTTGTGGCATTTTGTGGAAAGAAATTAACTTACCAAGATGTTATCTCGAACTTAAATGTTTTAGACTACGATTACTATTTCAGACTTACTGATCTTTTTTATCAAGAAAACATTTCAGGCTCTCTAACCATTCTAAATGACATCATAGACAAAGGTTTTGATGTACATCATTTTGTTACAGGGCTTGGTGCACACTTCAGGAATTTATTGGTTTGTAGAGATGCACAAACCTTGTCATTGATGGAAGTTTCTGATGGAGTTGCATCGAAATACAAAGATCAAGCAGCAGCGAGCGACTTGCGTTTTTTAATACGCGGCATTGATTTGGTGAACGAATGCGACTTGCATTTCAGAGCCTCCAAACATCCCCGATTGTTGGTTGAACTTTTGCTCATGAAATTGAGCAGCTTGCCTCAGAACATTCGTGAGGGTGAAAAAAAAAATTGAAAATTATTCCGTTCCGAGGAGCTGAAAAATTCTTAGGGCAACCTGTCGATACTTCAACACCAGCAAACAAATCAACCGAGGTTAAAAATGAATCGGTTCTAGATTCCGCAGCAGGCACTACTCCAATTTCGTTGAACACAGAAAAGAAATTGGTTAAAATTGGTGTTGATCCGAACACGAGGTCTACCGCGAAACAAGATATTGACCACGTCTCCATTCATGAACAGTTAAATGCTGGAGTTATTCCAACGGAATCAAAAGAAGAGGTTATTGAGAAGGCCAATAAAGTATATTCCATAGAAGAGGTGAAGTTGGTCTATGAATCGTATCTCAAGGAATTAGAGAACATGAATGCGGTTTCATCTGCAGCTTTGTCAAACGTTGTAATTCAACCTCACCAAGAAAATCGCTTTGAATTGCATTTTCAAAGTCAGCCTCAAATTGATTATTTCATTGAAGAACGAGCAGCTATGTTTGGCTATTTCCGCGAACATAATGTGGTAGGGGTGGAATTAATTCCGAAGCTAGCTGAAATGCATTCGGAAGTACGAGAGTTTTTAACCGACAGACAACGGTTCGAAAAAATGATGGCTCAGAATCCAAAAGTAGAAGAGCTTTGGCGAAGATTTAAATTGGTAATTGACTAATGCGCATTGATAAGTACTTGTGGTGTATTCGAGTCTTTAAAACAAGGACTTTGGCTGCAACGCAATGTAAAAATGATAAAGTGTGGGTGAATGGTGAGTTAGTTAAAGCGTCACGCGAGTTGAAGCGAGGAGATGTGGTTCAGGTTAGAAAGGGGCCTGTTCATTTTCGGTATGAAGTTATTGATTTTCCAAAGGCGAGATTAGGAGCAAAACTGGTTGGTGATTTCATGAGAGATTGCACCGAAAATTCGGAGTTGGAAAAGTTAGAGCAATTGAAATTACAACAAAAGGCAATGCCTTATTTTGGAGTAGGTAGACCCACCAAGAGGGATCGACGTATGTTAGATGATTTTTTAGATTTCGATGGGGATGAAGAATTTGAAAACTGAAATTCGTTTGGCTCTTGTATCAGAGATTCAGTCGCTCAGAAAGCTTGTCTTGTGGCCTCACAAAAGTCTAAACCAGTGTGTTTTAGATTCAGACAATGATTTAGAAACATTTCACGTGGCAAGTTTTTTTCAGGAGCAGTGCGTTGGTACATCAACCTGGCAAAAAGAATCAACCGAAAAATGGAATTGCAAAGAAGTTTTTAGATTGCGTGCAATGGCTGTTCACCTCGATTATCGGAGACAAGGTATTGGCGAGGAATTGATCAAATTTGGAATCGAGCATTGTAAGGGGAAGTCTATTCACGGGGTGTGGTGCGATGCACGAATGAGTGCATTGGATTTTTACAAGGAGTTGCAATTCATAGAAAAAGGGGAGATGTACTTTGTCCCGCAAATAGGTTGGCATAAATTCATGTATAGAGAATTCATATGATGCAATACCTGAGAGCGAATAAAGCATTGATTCTGATTTTAGCTATCGGACTCATCTTCTTTAGCACCATTGCTTTTTTGAATCATTATTTCTACAGAACTTTCGCTCTTGACTTGGGACTATATACCCATGCCATGCATGAATACGCGCATGGAAGAATGGCAACAACGAGCATGTTTTTAGATGAGTCAAGACTATTGCTCTCAGATCATTTTGATTTGTATCTCATTATTCTCAGTCCATTCATTTATATTTTCCAAGGCTTAACACTCATTGTTCTTCAAATAGCCGCAGTTTTATTCGGAGCCTTTGGTGTTTATCGATTGGTACAGTGGAATAAAGCCACTATGCACTTGGCTTGGCTTGGTGCGACAGTTTTTTTATTTTCATTTGGGGTGTTTGGTGCAATTGCGTTCGAATATCACAGCAATGTTTTGTCTGTTTGTTTTATTCCTTGGTGGATTTTAAGTGTGTGTCAGGAAAGAAAATTCGTTTCATTTTTATGGCTGGTTATCCTGTGGATTGGAAAAGAAAATTTTTCATTTTTCCTTTTCTTTTTATGTATCACACTTGCATGGAATTATAGAAGAAACAAAGTAAGTCGAAATCTATTCCTGTTATCAGGTTTGTTTTCCATGATCTATTTCTTCATGCTTGTTAAATGGCTCATGCCAACGTTAGCTGGACAAAGTGAATTCGTTCATTTTGGCAAATACCCTGCACTTGGGGGAGGAATGACCGATGCGTTTTCTTTTCTCATTCATCATCCAATCGAATTTGTCAAGTTGTTTTTCGTAAATCATTTACCTGATTATCCAGAATTGCAATACGAAAAATTATTCTTTTACATCGTTCTCGTTTTTGCTGGAGGATGGGCGTTTCTTGCCCGTCCCATTTATGTTCTTGCCATAGCACCATTGCTGCTTCAAAAAATGTGTTCGAATCAGTTTACTACCTGGGGAACTTCCTATCAATACAATATTGAATTTGCGCCATTATTGGCATTTGCTGTTATTGAGGTAATCGTGCACATTGAGCAACGTTGGCAGCTTCAAAAGGGAAGGTTGTGGTTGTCTTGGTTCGTTGTTTTTATGACTTTAGGTTCTTCTATGTACGCCATGGTAGAACGTACACAGGATTATGAAAAAGCTCGTGTCATTTTTTGGCAGGCGAAACATTTCAAAAAAGAATACGAAGTAAGAATGGTTCAGGAAGTAATGCGAAAGATTCCGAGCAGCGCTTCCGTAATGGCTACTTCTTCTTTCGTCCCACATTTGGCATGCAGACAAAAAATATACACCTTTCCTTTAGTCAAAGACGCTCAATTTCTTTTGCTTTCGGGAAAGGAGTCAAGTTATCCCCTAACACTCGGGGAATATGACAAATTCGTTCTTTCCATCTATTCAAGTGAACAGTGGGAACGAGTGGATCAGAATGATGTAGTTGTATTATTTAAGCGTCGTGGGAGCTAATGGTGCAATTGGGTTTGCGGTCGCATTCAATTCATATTGCATCCACAAGACATCATGCCATTTTCCAAGTTTGAACCCTACCTTTTCATATGTTGCGAATTCTTTGAATCCCATATGAGTATGAAATTTTACACTTGCTTCATTTGGAATAGCAATAACCGCAAAAGCTTTGCAAAAGCCTTGCAGTTTCAATAATCTAAGCAGTTCGGTGTAGAGTGTTTGCCCCACTTTTTTTTGTTTTTGATTTGGGTGAACGTACACAGAAACTTCAACATTCCATTGGTATGCAAGTCGGTCTCTGTAGTTTGAAGCATAGGCGTATCCCAATACATCATTATTTTCAGTGGCAACTAACCAAGGGTATTTGCTGGTGATTTGACTAACACGTTGTTGAAATTCACCTAGGGGTGGAACTTCCAATTCAAATGAAACCGCAGCATTCGTTACAAACGGTGCGTAGATATCAAGACATGCTTGAACATCTTGCGAATCAATGGTACGAATAACCATGTTTATTCTCTTATTATACGCTGCAGTTGCTGCTTGCCCGATTGTGTTGTGATTTCAATCAAATACACACCAGATTGTGCTGGAAGTTGAATTCTTGAAATGGGAGCAGATACGGAAACGCGCTCCACGAATTGTCCACTCATGGTGTAGATACTCAATTCTTTGATCGATTCTCCATTTGCACTTAACGTAACCCAACCGTCAGTAGTAGGATTCGGATAGAGTAAAAACCAAGGAATGGGTTGTTCTGCAATTCCAATGATAGTGGTAGTGAGAGATTGCGCACCCACTTGCACAGGGAATGCTCCTTCTGTATCATACATGGATTTGAACGCTGCAATACGCGCGTTTTCGAGGAAGCCGAACATTTCGGTTAAATACTTCGGAGGAACCGTTTGATACATGAATCGAGCGGTTACATGAAGGTTTCCTGAAAATCCGTTAAGTGGAATGTGAAATCTTATTTCATCTGTTCCGCTTCCTTCTTGTCCGTCGGGGAAATGATTGAAGTTTGGATCCGTTAAAGCTGCTCCAACAATGAGAGTGGTGTCATATGCAACATGTGAAGTGCTGAAACCGTGTGGAG
>VGFR01000034.1 GCA_016868835.1 Bacteroidota bacterium
AAATGGGCTTATTAAAAGGTTGGAAAGTTCTATCAAAATTGAATCAAAAAGATGGAACAGACTGCCCTGGCTGCGCTTGGCCCGATCCTGACCACAGATCGAAATTAGGAGAGTATTGTGAGAATGGCGCAAAGGCAATAGCCGAAGAAGCAACAGATAAAAAATGTACACCTGCATTTTTTTCGAAATACAGCATAGATGAATTGGCCGAATGGTCAGATTATGAAATTGGGAAAAGCGGCCGAATTACGCACCCCATGATTTTGAGAAAAGGGTCCATGTATTACGAGCCCATAACTTGGAATGATGCCTTCCAATATATTGGACAACATCTCAATGCATGCAACCCCAATGAAGCTGTTTTCTATACTTCAGGAAGAGCCAGCAATGAATCTGCGTTTCTTTATCAACTTTTGGTGCGCACCTTAGGCACAAATAATCTTCCCGACTGCAGTAATCTCTGCCATGAGTCAAGCGGAGTAGCTCTTATTGAATCGCTTGGAATAGGCAAAGGATCAGTTAAATTAGAAGACTTGTATGAAGCTGAAGTCATCTTCGTGATTGGCCAAAATCCGGGAACAAATCACCCCCGTATGATGTCAGCACTTTCAAAATGCAAAGCCAATGGAGGTACTATCATACATATGAATCCATTGCCGGAAGCAGGTGTTACCAAGTTTGTAGATCCTCAAAGTCCTGTGGAAATTTTGAAGGGAGGAACGAAATTGGCCGATCATTTTCTACAAGTGAAAATTGCGGGTGATCATGCTGTTTTCAAAATGATATGTTTTTATTTGAAGCAAATTCATACAGAACAGGGCGGTGTTACTGACGAGGGCTTTATTCGAGATTACACATCAAATTTTGAAACGTTTTGGAATGAAGTTGATTCGTTAGATATTGATTTATGCGAGGAATTATCTGGTATTTCGAGAGGAAAGATTTATGAAATTGCTCAAATACTATCTAAAAAGAAAAAAGTGATTTCGTGTTGGGCCATGGGCTTAACTCAACAGAAAAAAGCCGTTAGCATTATCCAAGAAGTAGTGAATATGCACTTGCTTTTAGGAGCTGTTGGTAAACCCGGAGCAGGCTTATGTCCCGTTCGTGGACACAGTAATGTTCAGGGTGATCGAACCATGGGCATAAATGAAAAGCCTTCGGTAAAATTTTTAGAAGCCATGGAAAATCGTTACGGATTTTCAATGCCTAAAGAACATGGATATGACGCTGTGGAGGCGATTGATGCCATGTATAAAAACAAGGTTCGTGTTTTTATTGCTTTAGGTGGAAATTTCATTTCAGCAACACCAGATAGTGTTATTACCGGCCAAGCTATTCAGAAGGTTGGCCTTACCGTTCAAATCTCAACAAAGTTAAACAGATCGCATCTTGTGACGGGTGAAGAGGCAATCATTTTGCCATGTCTCGGAAGAACAGAAAAAGATATGCGCAATGGGGTTGAACAGTTTTTAACTGTTGAGAATTCAATGGGTGTTGTGCATACTTCGCGCGGTTCAATTGATGCCATGTCTGAAATGGCTATTTCAGAGCCTGCCATTGTTTGTGGTATTGGAATGGCATGCGCGAAAACAGCAAAACTAAATTGGGAAAAATGGAAAGACAACTATGATCTCATTCGCAATGAAATTGAAGCAGTAATACCTGGCTTCGAAAATTACAATGAACGCGTGAGAAAACCCAACGGATTTTATTTGCCCAATGGACCACGAGAAAGAAATTTCACAACATTGACTGGGCGAGCAAATTTCATGAATTCGAAACTATTAGATACCCGTTTACCTGAAGGGATGTTCACCCTAATGACCATTCGAACACATGATCAATTCAACACCACCATCTACGGCTTGCATGATAGATATAGGGGAATAGAAAATGAACGTCGTATAATTCTTATGAATGAAGCTGACATGAAAAATCTTGGTTTTGAAAAATTAGATTTAGTCAATATCATTTCCATTCATGAAGGACAAGAAAGAACGGCCGTGAAATTTTATATTGTGCCATATTCAATTCCTTCTGGAAGCGTAGCCACTTATTTTCCAGAGGCAAACTGTCTCATTCCGCTTCACAATAGCGCCGAACGAAGCAATACACCAATTAGCAAGTTTGTGGTTGTTCGGTTCGAAAAATATCAGGGAGAGGAGGCGTAATGTGGTATGTCATTAATATTATTCAGATTGTATTGCTTATTGTACTTGTTATAATTTGTGCTTGCTTGGGATTAATATCTAGACTTTTCATTTCCACCAAAAAAGCCAATAAGTTTATTGGCCATTATTTATTTTCGCCCGCTGTTCTCTTCGTTTGTTTGATTCGCTGGAAAGTCTCTGGAAAAGAAAATATTCCCAATTATCCAGCAATATATATATCTAACCACACTAGTTTGCTCGATATTCCAATCTTGTTTGCGGCCATTAATCAACCGCTATTTTATGTGGCTAAAATGGAATTAAAACGAGTGCCATTTTTAGGTCAGTACATGCAGGCTATGGGAATGATTTTTATTGATAGATCGAATAGAGAGCAGGCCATGTTGTCCATGCGTTCAGCCATTCAAGATATTGCAAAGGGTAAGAGCATTGTTGTTTTTCCTGAGGGAACACGGAGCAAAACAGGGGAATTACAACCATTCAAACGCGGGGCTTTTGTCATTGCTTGCGAAGGTGAAATTCCAATTGTTCCTGTTGTTATTCATGGTGGTTCAAAAGCACTTAAAAGTGGAAGCTTTTCGCTCCGTCCAGCGAAAATTGAAATTGAAATTTGTCCTGTTGTTCAAGCAACGAATTTTAGGAATCTCGATCAAGATACATTAGCCAAGGAGATGCACACATTTTTCCAAAACAAGTTAGAAAGGGAACCCAATACCCAAGTTGAAAACTAAATTCGGTTTGAATACAGATGGGCTATTGTTAACGTGAGTTAAGAATTGATTGAATTCATTTTTAGGCTCCCAGATCCAACGTTCTCCTTCAACCATAATTGGATTGCGAATTGGAACGCCCATATCCAGGCGAATCAAAAAGAAATCAAAATCAAGTCGAGCACCAAGTCCTGCGCCAATGGCAAATTCTTTGTAAAACCGATTCCATTGGAAATCGGCATTCAATGGACTGAAATTTTTATTCATTAACCAAATGTTTCCTGCATCAACAAACACAGCACCCTGAAACATGTCGGTAAATGAAAAGCGATATTCAGCGTTGAACTCAATTTTCAAGTCACCAATATTGTTAAAAGACTTAATAGCTGTGGAATCCCTGTAGCTGCCTGGTCCTAATGTTCTCGCTTGCCAAGCACGAATTCCATTTGCACCACCACTGA
This sequence comes from Bacteroidota bacterium, assembly GCA_016868835.1. Lineage (GTDB taxonomy): Bacteria > Bacteroidota > Bacteroidia > Flavobacteriales_D > Sanyastnellaceae > CAIZGX01. The sequence continues at coordinate 3,346 of VGFR01000034.1, forward strand.
AATAACTCTTTTCAAAGGGTAGGGCATTTAAATTTTTAAAAGGCATTCCAACACCAAGAAATCCACGAAACGCAAATTTATTTTGGGCGTCCCGTTGTGTGTAATATCGAAAATCATGTTCTGTTTTTAAGTACTGCGCAAATCGAATACCTTGAATGGAATAACTGCCATTGGCATCGGTAGTTGCATTCGGAAGTACATTGAAGAGTCCGCGCAATGCATTGCCGGCTGCTTCTAGTATTGTAGCATTGTAATAAAAATAGGTGGGTTGGTCATTCGATAATTGGGTGTTCACGTTGTAACCAATACTGCTTGCAACAATCAAGTGATCTTGGTAACTGTTGTTAAGATATCCGTCATTTAAATTGTTCAACCATGACTGAAATGCAGCAGACTTGTTAATCTTAATGAGACTGATTTCAGCCCATTCAATGTGCACACTAGAAACACGCTCAGGATCTTCCATGTACTTCCAACCAAAACCAAGTTGTGAAAGCGTGCGCTCATAGTCGGGTCGCTTTTGATAATTGGCCGTAAAGCGAAGTGTGGTGTATGGCTGATTGGTATACTTCTTCACCACATTCGGAAAGAATTGTGGAATATTCAAATTAAGCTCAGGACCTATCTCAAATGTGTTCAATTGAAATGCACGTTCTACAATTTGATTTCCAGCATTTCCATCTGTTCCAGAACTTCCAATGGTTTGGGTGGCTTCAAGACCTAAAATGGTTTTAAATTCAAATGTCTCGGCCCCATGGAATAAATTTTTATGTCTATAGGTGAAGTTGCTGTAAACCCCCATGTTTCCGGCTCTATTCGTAATTCTAGGGTCGAAGGCAAGTGATTGCTTTTTGTGGGGATAAAGATTAATTCGAACATCTAACATGGGCGTGGTATCGCGGTATACTACTGGAGTCATTTGGATATTTACATTTTTAAAAACGCCGAGTTGAGAAAATTCTTTATAGGTGTCGTCAATTTTATTCTGAACAAAAAGATTATGTAATTTTTTCATGTTCTGTAGCACAGTATCTTCCTCGTATTTCCAATAATCAACGCATTTGAAACGTAATTTACTCGCAAGTAAATCGGGTTTGACTACAGGATCGCCATTACTCAAAAACTCAACTGTTCTGCCCGTTACAGTTACATGAGATGTGTCTTGAGGAATACGAGTGGTGTTGTTCGGGTCATAAGCTACATTGATAGAGACCTTCCCAAAGTAAAACTTTCTGTGAGGTAAAATTCTTCCCGTGTAATTCCCGAATCCGTCAATCTCCTTCGGGCTAAGTATGTGTAGGGTTAAGTTTGCTTTGCCTTTGGTAGTTGTAGTGTCAACATCATAAACAATGTAGTCGGGAATGAATTCAAAATAGCCAATGTTTTTGAGATATGTTGTAATTCGATTTCGTTCCTCACTCAATACATCAACATGAAAAGGTTTACCCGTTTGAAGAAGTGACTTCGACTTTAAGTTATTCAGATCACTTTTGATTTTAGGTTCTTGAATATCCCAGTTTATGGTTTGCATTTCAAACTGCTCTCCAAGATCTACCTGATAATAAACTCGGCAAGATTTGTTTTTATCCCAAAAGATGGTGGTATTTTCATTGTATTGAATGTCTGGAGTAACATGAGCATTGAAGTATCCTCTTTTCTCAAGAAAAATTTCCATCTGTTTAGCACTTTTCTTGGCCAATGTAGAGTCCATCAATGCAGGTGGTTCACCCACGGTATATGCTAACCAAGGCCAAAGACCATTGCAGGTTGTTTGAGGTTTCTTCTTGGCAACTCGTCTTTTGTTTTTTCGAATGCAACGCTCTTGAATACGTTCTTCAGATCGGGCCAATGCTTTTCTGGGAACAAGTGTATTCATGCGCATGTTAAATCGAAAGAAGAGAATTTTTCTGTTCGGCTTTACTTTGGTAAGAGCAAGTAGCTCGTCTGCTGAAGCATCTGAAGGTGCTTTAACAGAATTTATAAATTCCAATCCTTCAACATTCATTAAGGGTACACCGTATTCAACAAAATGATCTTCGAAGTATACACCACCTTCAGGCAAGGTGCGTTGAATGCTGCAAGCTTCAAACAGAGCGAGTGCGATAAAAAAGAAAAAGAAGGGCTTGCTAATTCGTTGCATGAAAATAATCATCTTTGTGAAAATAAAGATAGATGGCAATTTCTAAAAATGACATTCGATTTATACGAAGCCTTCAACAAAAGAAAGTGAGAAACGAAGAACGTTTGTTTGTGGTTGAAGGAAAAAAGATGGTTGAGGAAGTGTTGGAGATGCATTGGGATGTTAAATTTTTACTGAGTTCAGATGAATCGTTTTGCGCGAATCATAACGCCCAATTGGTGTCAGAGCAGGTTATATCAACATGCTCCTCGTTTGCCACTGCATCAGGTTATTTGGCAGTAGTAGATTGTCATAATTTGCCTGCATTGGATCTCGAAAAAGTACAAAAAATTGTGGTTTTAAATGGGGTTTCAGATCCAGGAAATGCGGGAACTATCATGCGTACTTGTGAATGGTTCGGGGTAGATGGGGTGGTATTTGATGAACACTGCGTTGAACTAGAAAATCCGAAGGTCATTCAGTCTACCATGGGCGCCGTATTCCGAGTACCAACTTTGAAAATTTCATCTAAAGAAATAATCAGCTTGTTGAACCAGCATGACTTTCATACAATGGTAGCTGATATGAAGGGCGAGTCAATCTACACCCTTGAAAAGAATACGAAATGGGCTTTGGTCATGGGAGGCGAAAGCCATGGAATATCGGCTGAATTTAAAAATTTAAACCCCATACACATTCCAAGAATAGGTCTTGGTGAAAGTCTGAATGTGGGAATAGCTACCGGAATTATTTTGTCACATCTGTCTCAGGACTAGAAGTCTTGGTGGGGTTATAAAAATCAGCAGGTTTGAGCAAAGGTTCGAAGAAGAAATATTGAGCCAGACCCAATTCGTTTCGTTCATCCTTCGCCCAAAAATAGTCGGGATCATATGGAGTTGAATTACCCTTTCCATCGACCTTTATTCCATTCGCTTTTTTCAAGTACAGCCGGAGCGAATGCGTGAGCCCGAGCGCATCCGTAACTACATATGTAAAAGCAGGCGCACTGTTTTTAATGCTATCAGCCGCTTCCGGTTTAAGGTACGTGTTGTATGACTCAATGTTAACGCGACACATGCGCTTCACAAAATCAAAAGCCAATAGCGTGTCCAGAGCGGAGAATGATTGGTACATTCCATTAGAAAAGACTTCGGCCTGGATTCGACTTGCGGATGAAACTTTGAATCGGAAGCTTTGATTGGGATTCACGTGATTAATAAATTCCACTTGCTGTATATCCAATTTTGGAAAGTTGAAAATGGCATTGCTACGCCATTCATTTTCAGCAATGAAAAAACGTGGGTTCAAAAATCCAGTGAATCCTTCAATGTGCATAATAAACGGCTCTTCGCTTCGTCCATCTTCCGGAGTTTCTAACACCATGATTGTCCCTTGGTGATCATGCCAATTCGGACCAACGAAATAGGTTTTAATTAACTCATTTTTGAGGTTGTAAATTTTAACTTCTTTGGCCGAGGTAGCCATTACAGTTAACATGTTTTCTTTCGCTTTAGCGGGTACATTTCCACGAACTTTAATGTCGTGTATGCATTCCAAAAGCAGCTGAATAGCATCGGGTCTCGCGGGATATTTTTTATTGATGGTCCATGATGTTGTACCTTCAAGTCGAGTCAATGTGGCTACCTCGCCATTTCGATCTTGAATGGTGATTTTTCCAATAGATGCCGTGTCTTCAATTGCAAATTGCATGAACGGATTATCATTGGTTGGGTGTGATCGGTCAATTTTCCAATAGACAAATGCTCCAATGCCACCAAGTATGATGAAGGCAATGAGCAGAATAAGGGTAGATTTCTTCATTGACCGTTTTTCTTTGTCCATTTGCGTTTTCTCAAGAACAAAAGTATGCCTGAGGTTGCAGCCAATATGAGCAATGGAGAAGCTACGTTCATGGTCTTCCAAAAATTTTCCTCTGCAATAACACGTTCTTTATTTAATTTTCGTACTTGAATGTTCTTCGTTCTAACGTCAATTAGACCTGCGTCGTCTAGTAAATAGTTCACACAATTCATGAGCAAGTCCTTGTTATCATAAATGACTTTTTTGTACTGCTTACTGTATCCGAGAGGCAATGGAAACTTCTTGCCATCTTCCGTTACCACCTCGTTGTAGGCAATGTCTGCGTCTGATATTAATATCATCTTTGTTGGAGCACTCGACTCTCTGAATGCTATAACAGGATTTCTTCGAATACTATCAGGTAGAAAATCTTTAAACGCACTAGTGAATTCTCCTTCCATTAAAATACCCATAATTTGATGCGCTTTATTGTTCGCCTTAAAGTATTCTGGTCCTTCGCGAAGCAACTCCAAATCAATTCTAACAGGAGCCTTGAACGATTTGGCTAAATCGGAGGAAAATAAAAAAGGTGTTTTCTTAATTTTCGGATTTTGATTTACCGTGTCTATGGATCCCGCAAATTCCGTAAAGATGGGATCTAAGTTGGCGGCAATGGGATGAGAATGTCTTTCAGAAGTAAGAATAGGAGCGTAGTAGTTACTCTTTTCTACATAACTGCGTTGATTCCCCATAGGGCCGTTGTCAACAACAATAGGTGCACCTTGAAAATCTATGATCATATCTCTATTCAAACGAACACCATATTCATATAACATTTCGTACAGTCCGTTTTCATTGGAAATAGCCAAGGCCATGCCTCCCTTTTTCAAACTGTCTAAATCCATTGTTAATCCATCCAACATCCACAACACTTTACCACCGTTCATTACAAATTGGTCAATAATGAACCGATCTTTATCGGGAACAACAGTATCTGTTCCTGCTACAATCAAGAGATCATAAATATTACTTCGAAACTGCATTTCAGATAGCTTGTCACTCAGAGCATTGAGTTTCGCATCTATGGTAACCGGACGAATATCATAATTATCTTTAAGGCTGTAGAGCAAGTCGGCCATGTGCATACGCTCTATTTCTTTGTGTCCCTCTAGAACAGCTATTCTTGGTTTTTCTTTGCGGAAAATTCTACGAAAGCTGCTCGCTAATTCATATTCCAAGTTGTTCACACTGAAATTGATCATTTCCGGACTGCTCATGGGCATTTCGCTGCGCATGAATTGAATTGGAAATTCTTCGCCTTGATATTCTACAATGGCGCCCGGCCAGATGATTTTGTTGATTTCCTGCCCATCTTTTTCGTAGGTAATATTGGAAAATTTCAATCCTTTTTCATCTAATGCGGCAAAAATTTCCTGACGTTTTTTTTCATCGGCTTCTTCATACGGATCTATGAATTCATATTCAATTAATCCGTTACTAACACTGCTAAATTCTGCCAATCTCTCTTCAACACTTTGTTCCAATCGCTTGTAATCAGCAGGGTATTCTCCGTGCAGATATACGCGAACATAAACGGGCTCTTCCAAAGACTCGAGCAATTCCTGGGTAGAATTAGATAGCGAGTTTCGCTTTTCAGCGGTAATATCCCATTTGAAATAAAATGCACTTGAAATTAGCGCCAGTGCTATGAAAATACCAATGGAAAGGCCAAATTGAAGTAGGTCAGAACTGCGTTTCTTCATAATTACAAAAATGCGAAGGAAAATGCAAAATACTTCGGAAAATTCAGCTTTTCTTCACACAACCAAGTTGGTTCAAATCAAACCGCCCCTTATTAAAGATAACGTCAAGTATACTGAGATTGGGATGGAAGGAAAATCGATCTGAGAAAACATGTAAATACGAATGAAATTCGAAGTCTATATTTTCAATCTCTGAGTCAACGCCCAGAGGTATGGTATTATTGAATTCATTTTTGCACCAAGTCAAAGTCCAATCGAATAATTTTTGATTAAAGTTAAAAAGCATTTTTTCCTCTGAATAAAAAATAGAGTTTAAATCATCTATTGCAAAATCATAGTACGCACTTTTTCCGTATGCCGATTTTATGGCTGTCAGAATTTTTTTAGGTCGAAATTCAGAGCTAATCTTTACCTTAGAGTATGGAGTAGATATACCGTGAGTTGATTCAACGGGAATGGTTATCCATTGAATTCCGTTGGCCGTTAGTATAGAAAATCGGTTTCGGGTTGTTTGTTTTTCGAATGGTTCAGAACCTGAATAGTCAGAATCCATTCCAAACTTCAATCGTGTTAGGTACCAAGAGACCTCCGGTAAGCAGGGAAGATAAGCGTGTTGCTTCATCTTTATTCTTAATCCACAAGTCGGAAAATACGGTCCCAACGAATTTTGTTGCTTCCATGATATTCCATGTTCTCTTTTGAGAACCATGTGAATACAGCTTTACCAACAATGTGTGTCTCAGGCACAAATCCCCAGAATCGACTATCAGCACTGTGGTGTCTATTATCACCCATCATGAAATAATAGTTGTAAAGAAAGGTGTAAGAATTCGATTCTTGTCCGTTGATATAACATTTTCCATTTCGTATTTCACAGGTTTGACCTTCATAGGCATTGATCACGCGTTGGTATCGAATGAAATTGTCTTTGTTCAATTCAATAGTCCATCCGGCAGAAGGAATAACCAATGGCCCGAAAAAGTCGGAGGTCCATGTTACATAAGGAAACTCTGCAACGTTCGGATAAATAGGAAGGGGTTGGTGTTTGTATGTAGAATCGAGGTGTCTTGATATTCCAGCCAATTCGGGCGACATATTCCGAACGTCATTGGCTTCACTTTCAGTCAACGGCATGAGTACCATGTCAGCTTCATATGGACTCGGGCTTAACTCACTCTTCAATTTTTCCAATTTCTTTTGCACTTTATTCACTGAAGCAGCTGGAATGGCATAATTCCACATCATGCCGGGTTTGTTCTCAATGGCATTTCCGTTGATATACACTTGGCCTGCATCAATTTTAATTTCCTCTCCAGGCAAACCAATACAACGTTTGATATACATTTCTTTTTTATCCGTTGGACGGTCCCGTGTTCCTTCAATTTTTAAATTTCCACGACCACAATGCTTACAGATTTTCTTTTCTGTAAAATTCTGTCGAGCCATGCTTTCATATTTGTTTCTATTGAAGGTGTATTCATCAAAGGCGGAAGCCGGACCAACTTTCATGGTGGCTTCATACAATGCTTCTGACCTCAAAAGCGCATGGTAATCGTGCCCAACATAAAATGGATCAAGCACAACAGTGTCTCCATTTGGAAAATTGAAAACTACAGGGTCATATCGCTCCACCTTACCATATCCCGGTAGGCGCATATAGGGAAGCGAGAACCATTCAACATAACTGTTCGTTAATCCTCCTGGTAAAGCATTGTGCACAAAGGGCATAGAGACTGGTGTTTGAGGAATTTTCGCACCATAAGTTACTTTACTTACAAATAGATAATCTCCAACTTTCATTGATGACTCCATGGAAGGAGTGGGAATTGTAAATGCCTCCAAGAAAAAGGTTCGAATAATGCTTGCTGCAACAACAGCAAATAATATGGCCTCGCCCCATTCTCGACCAAATGATTTTTTCTTCCCTTTCCAATCTCGAGGTCCCACATATTCGGCTTGAACATCTTTAAAGGCAAGTATATACAATGCGTACCAAGGCAATGCACCAAAGATCCATTGTTGTTTGGTTGAGCGATGATTGAAAACTATTCCAATTTCAACATTTAAAATGGAGAGCATAATGAGGTTTACACCCGGTACCAACAATAAAATAAACCACCACCAAGGCCTGCCAATAACTTTCAATAAAGGAAGAAAGTGAACCAAAGGAATATAGGCTGGTATCTTAGTATCAATTTTTGCTCTTTTAACAAGTTTTGGAGCAACTATGCATTGTACAAGGATAAGTAAGGCTAGGAGTATTTCAGGAATAAATTTCATGTCGTCTTTATAAGTGGTACGAATTTACGAATTCAGCACATCTGACATCGTAAAAACCCCTTTTTTATTGTAGAGGAATTCTGCAGCGCGAATTGCACCTGTGGCAAATCCTTTTCTGGAATGAGCGATGTGAAGAATTTTTAAAGTGTCAATTTCTGATTGATAACAAACCTCATGGGTGCCCGGAACTTCAGGCTCTCTCAGCGCTTCAATCATGAGTTTGTTGGTTTCATCTGAATCCGGATTTAAAGACCAAGAGGAGTATTGAGGCATTTCATGCATTACCCCTTCAGCCAAAGTAATGGCTGTTCCACTCGGCTTATCAAGTTTTGCAGTATGGTGAATTTCTTGAATAGAAACTTCGTACCCACCGAATTTGTTGAGAATTCGAGCAAGTTCTTTATTGATGTGAAACAAGGCTTGAACGCCAATACTAAAGTTAGTGGCGCAAAGTAACGCTTGGTCAGTTGTCATTTTTGAAACCAACTCTTGGTATTGGTCATACCAACCTGTGGTGCCAACTACTACAGGAACACCAGCCTCAAAGCAAATTTTAATATTTTCAACGCATAGTTGAGGAAGTGAAAATTCAATGGCTACGTCTGCTCCAGCTAGTTTTTCTTTCGTTAAGGTGTTTTTTTGTGAATACGTGCTATGAATTTCATGTCCAAATGCAGGAAGTAATTCAGCTATGGCTTGACCCATTTTCCCGAAACCGATAAGCGCAATTTTCATATTAGAATTGAATAGATAGGTGAAGACCTGCAAACTTTGGATAGAGCAGGGGGGTGGTACGAAGACTTAACTTCGGTGACACATCGAAATTGAAAAGGTGTGCGTCAACATGCGCATCTAAAATTTGTAATGCGTACACGCCTATTAGACTGAGGTAGGAAATGTCTAAATATTTTTTGTAGAGTAAACGGTTGTAATCCAATTGTGAATTGTTTAAGCCTACTGCAATTCCATCGGGATTCGTATTGGGATCATTGTCATTGTATGCAATGAATGCATTTTTCCAGAATCGGTATGTTTGTGTATTGGTGTGAATGAAATACACGCAAGTGCCGATGCCTGCCAGTGCAATGGGAGTTTTCCAATACTTGTGATTGTAAATTTGCCCAAGTCCTGGGAGCAATGCACTCGATAAGGTTGCCTTGAGCGGACTGTGAGGTAAATTCCAATTGCGTTGAAATTGTGTTGAGTCAGTTTGCCCTCGGCAGATGAGGGATAATAACAGGAAGCTTAAAAGGCACAAACGCTTCATGGATTCAAACCAAGCATATCTATAATTCTAGCTAAGTCGTCATCTGTTGTGAAGGGTATTTCAACTTTCCCAAGTCCACTTTCATTCCGAGTAACCTTTGCTTTTTTACCAAAACGTAATTTCAGATCAGCTTGCATTTTCTGAACTTCAAGTGGCATTAAGGCTTTGTTCGACTTGAATAACTTCGGAGCATCATCCTCTTTCACCAACTCCTCGACCTTTCTTACGCTCAAATCTTTTTCCAGAATGAGTTTGAAAATGCGCAATTGTTTCGACTCCGGTTCGGCATTGATTAAAGCTCTCGCATGTCCCATGCTCATACGTTTTTCAATAATTCCCAATTGAATTTCAGGAGGTAATTTTAACAATCGAACATAATTGGTCACCGTAGTGCGGTCTTTTCCAACACGCTCAGCCAGTTTTTCTGTGGTTAAGCTACATTCTTCCATAAGTCGTTTGTAGCTAATTGCAATTTCTAATGCATTTAAGTTCTCGCGTTGAATGTTTTCTACCAGAGCCATTTCAAGCATTCCCTGATCATCGGCCTCTCTGATATAAACAGGAACCTCTGTCAAATTCGCCAATTGACACGCTCGGAAGCGACGCTCACCCGAAATGATTTGAAACTTCTGAGATGAAACCTTTCGAACCGTAATGGGTTGTATCAGTCCCAACTCAGAGATGCTTTGGGCCAATTCAATTAAAGCATCGTTGTTGAAGTCTTTTCGGGGTTGATACGGATTCGCCTCAATCTGTGAGATGGATAATAGATTAATGGGACCCGCAACATTTCCCACTTCAAGCTCTGTTTTGATCTCAGTTACAGTTGTTTGTTTTTCTGATTGATTTGGACGCGGAGAGTTCTCTAATAGGGCACTTAATCCTCTACCCAACGCTTGTTTTTTGCTCATAGTTCAACTGTTTTTTCTTCCCCAGACATTTTAGTAAGATTGTTTCTTTGAAGCAACTCTCTCGCAAGGTTTAAGTAGTTAATCGCTCCCTTGCATGATGCATCGTGCATAAGTATGGTTTGACCGTAACTTGGGGCTTCGGCTAAGGTGGTGTTTCTATGAACCAATGTATCAAACACCATATCTTGAAAATGCATTTTCACCTCTTCAACCACTTGATTACTTAACCTCAAGCGCGTATCATACATGGTAAGTAAAACACCCTCTATGGTCAATTCTGTATTCAGTTTTTGCTGTACTATTTTAATGGTGTTCAACAATTTACCCAGACCTTCTAATGCGAAGTATTCACATTGTACAGGTACAATAACACTTGCCGAAGCCGATAACGCATTCACTGTTACCAATCCGAGTGAAGGTGAACAATCAATGATTATAAAGTCATAGTCATTTTTCACCTTTTGAAGCGCACCACGCAACATGTATTCTCGTCCAGGCATATTGATTAACTCAATTTCGGCACCAACAAGATCAATGTGCGCCGGGATGAGGTCTAAATTTGGACTTTCTGTTGAGATCATAATATCTCTTGGGTCCACATCATTAATTAAGCATTCGTAGATACTGGTCTTGACAGATTTTGGATCAATTCCAACTCCTGATGTAGCGTTGGCTTGAGGATCGGCATCGACGAGCAACGTTTTAAACTCTAAAACGCCAAGAGCCGCGGCCAAATTAATGGCGGTAGTTGTCTTTCCAACACCTCCTTTTTGATTGGCAATTGTTATTATTTTTCCCATGAACTTGTATTCTTTATCAGGTTTCACGCGTGTTTCACGCAGAGCGAAAATACTTTGGAATTCGTCTTATGGAAATTAAAGTTTTGCACATGGCCAGTGTTTATTTGGTGTTCATAACATGTTAAAAACAGCGCGTGGCGGTAAAATCTTGACATCCAATAAAGTGAAGTTTTTTTGCAATTGAAATTTTGTGATTAACGGGTCTCTTTGTACATTCCCACCCTAAAATTGAAACCAAATACAGTTCTATGAAAAAACTTTATGCTTTGTTTTTAGCATTTGTCTCTGTGACAGCCGCTAATGCACAAACGTTTACTGTTGGAACATTACCAAGCTCGAATTACAGCGGTGGTGTTACAGGAGTCTGGGACATGAATAACGATGGCAGAAATGATATCGTAGTCATGGATCAAAGTAAAACGTTGAGAATTCTTTATCAAAATGCAAATGGCACCTTCACTCAGGTGAACACGGCTACTGCAGCTCTTGGGTCAAGCCAATGGGGTATGACCGTGGCAGACATGGACAATGATGGCTATGGAGATGTTATCTGTGGCGGTGCTTATGACCAATTGCATTACTACAACATAGATCAAAATGGAGTCGCAAATTTGAATACACTTGATGTGAGCATCTTCACTCAGGCAGTAACAATGGGAGATTTTGATAATGACGGTTGGTTAGATTTCTTTGCTTGTCATGATGATGGCCCATCTAAAATGTGGAGAAACGACGGTACAGGTAACATGGTATACCAAAACTCAGTGTTCCAAGACGCTTCAGGTAACACCTTGTTAGATTTCAATTTGTACCCTGGAAATTATCCTGGTACCAGTGACCCATTGATGTCCGGTAACTACGGAAACGAATTTACCGATTTTGACCGCGATGGTGACATGGATCTCATGGTTGCTAAATGTCGTCAAGCGTCAAACGATCCGCTCGATGTAAGAAGAACAAATTTGATGTTCGTGAACAACGGCAGCAACGTATATACAGATGAGGCTCACGACAGAGGCTTGGTGAATCTTCAACAAACTTGGACAGCTACTTTCGGTGACATTGATAATGATGGCGACTTCGATTGTTTCATGACAACGCACAGCGGAGGTATTCGTATGTACGAAAATACAGGTGGAGGGTACTTCACAGATATTTCTCAAGCGGCAGGTCTAACCACGCAAGGTTTTTTCATGCAAGGTCAAATGGCTGACTTTGACAATGACGGATACTTAGACGTGATTCACGCAGGTGGAAGCTTTGGTTACTATAGAAACAACGGAAACAAAACGTTTACTCAGCAAAATACAGCTTTCAATAACCCGCAAACTATGCATGGCTTCGCTCTAGGAGACTTGAACAATGATGGTTTTATGGATGTGTATGCGAACTATGGAAATGCAAACGGATATGTTACTCCGTCAAACACGGCTGACCGTCTGCATTTATCGAATGACAATGGCAACCACTGGATTGCTTTTGACTTGGAAGGTACAGTGTCAAATAAAAACTCAGTTGGTGCTATCGTTGAAATTCACGGTCCTTTTGGAATTCAAGTGCGTGAAGTGCGTTCAGGTGTTTCTTATGGTATTACCAATACACAGATGCTAAACTTCGGATTAGGTGCGAATACAACAGTAGACTATGCGATCATTCGCTGGCCTTCTGGTATCACTAAAGTGGTTCAAAACCCAACAATAGACCAGTACCACCAATATTTCGAAACAGCATGTACACCTCCAACAGCAACGGTTACATCAAATGGAAGTTCAGT
>VGFR01000035.1 GCA_016868835.1 Bacteroidota bacterium
CTTTAATCTCGCCTCTGTAATCAGCATCAATGGTACCAGGAGAATTCAATACTGTAATGCCATGCTTGTATGCAAGTCCACTGCGAGGTCTTATTTGACCTTCAAATCCCTGCGGAATTTCCATAAACAAACCGGTTGGAACGAGAACCCTTTCCAGGGGTTTCAACACCAGAATATCTTCAACATTGGCTCTTAAATCTAATCCTGCGGCAGATTGCGTTGCATACTCTGGTAACTCAAATTTCGATTTATTTACAACTCGAATTTTCATGATTTATTTACCAGTAAAAACAGGTTTACGCTTTTCAATGAAGGCCGTAGTTCCCTCTTTAAAATCTTCAGTGCCAAAACAAATTCCAAACTCTTCGATCTCTGTCTCCAAACCAGTTTGTTCATGCACAAATCCTGCGTGAATTGCGCGCAAGGCCGAAGCAATTGCGGCGGGTGATTGCTTCGAAATCTTTCCAGCTAAGTTCATCGCTTCCGATTTCAAATTTTCAAGGGAGTACACGTGATTCATTAATCCCCATTGAACAGCCTCATTCGCCGCAAGTCTACCCGCACTAACCACCAATTCAGTTGCTTTTCCTCTTCCAATTAAACGAGCCAATCGCTGCGTACCTCCATAACCCGGAATAACTCCAAGTGAGACTTCGGGAAGACCAACAACTGCATTTTCCGAGACCAGTCGAATATGACAAGACATAGCAAGTTCCAATCCACCCCCAAATGCATAACCGTTAACAGCAGCAATGACAGGCTTCTCCATTTTTTCAATAAAATTGAAAAGCATATCATGACCTGCACGGGACAATTCTTTTCCCTCTTCAATGGTAAAATTTGCGAATTCTTTGATATCTGCTCCAGCCACAAACGCTTTGTCGCCAGATCCTGTTAACACAATAACCCGAATGTGTTCATTTTTTCCAGCTTCCTCAAAAGCGTCATGCAATTCTTGAATGGTTTGTTTATTCAACGCATTCAATTGTTCCGGTCTATTGATTGTAATGACACATGTCTGGTCCATGTGTTCAACGAGAATGTACTGATAAGCCATTTATTTTTTTTTCAAAGTTAGTTTGAACTTAGCGAATAACAGTCACATGTCCAATTTGCTCTGTTCTTCGTTCTATTGAATCATAGCTCAATTTCCAAGTGTACACATCATTCTGCACAAAATAGCCCTTAAAATCAGCAAGCCATGGTTTTGCTTGATCATCTGATTCAAAAACTAACATTCCCCATCGGTCATAAATTTCTAAATGAAAGCCAGTTAAATTCTCGCCTACCACCAAGAAAACATCATTCAAACCGTCTTGATTTGGAGTTATAGCATTGGGAACGTAGACTGGAAAATACGGACGCACATAAACAGAATCTATACCTACACATCCCAATTCATCTGTTGCACTTAGAATGTACCATTGTGGGGCAAACGGTGATGCTACTGGATAAGGGCAAGCTACGCATGATAATCCATCTGAGGGAGACCACATGTAATCTAGGCCAAACGTATTTCCAAAGAGTTGGGCTTCACCAGGAAATGAAAAATATTGATCAGGTCCGGCATCTACTTGGGGCAAAGGCAAAATGTTCATATACAATGAATCTAGATCTGAACATCCATTCAAATCCGTTCCTACCACGTAGATCCATTGCGATGATTCGGGTAAAGCAAACGTTACACTGTCATTTAAATCAGTAACTGAATTAACCGGATACCATTGATATAAAGAAGCTCCAGTCACTGATATTGGGAAAGGAGTACCTCCGCAGACAGTGCCACCTTCGCTGGCATTTATATTTAGTTCAATGACTTCAACGGTCACCTCAGAAATTCCCGATCCACAAATATTCGTCATGGTTATCGTATACGTTGTGGTTTCATTGGGACTAGCTTGAACATTTTGTGCGTTTCCATCATTGAGCGAATTCGAAGGAGACCAACTCCAACTTCCTGCATTTTCCGCCTGAAGAAAGGCCGTTTCTCCAAGACATATTTCTACACTCGGATATACAAGTCCCCCAGGTGCATTCTGCACCACGAAAATGGTTACACTATCCGTGGCAATGCAGCCTTCAGGAGAAGTTGTGGTTACATAAAACGTTTCATCTTGTATTGGAGTAGCCAAGGGGTTTGCAATGTTCAAAAAATTCAATGCACTTGAGGGAGACCAAGTATAAGATAAACCACCACTTCCTTCCAATTCAACAGATTGTCCGAGACAAATGGTTTCATCAGGACCAGCTTCTGCCACAGGCACAATGACTTGAACCGTAACAGCAGCAGTATCCGAAGCACAAACATTAAAATCAACCACATAAAAACTGGTTGTTGTAGTGGGTGAGGCAACAGGATTAGGAACAGTGGTTGAAGACAAACTTGGATTTGTAATCCAATAGAGATTGCTTGACCCTACCGCATTCAATTGAATACTTTCACCTTGACAAATTGAAGCCACCGGATCAACAGTCGGCGGAACAAACACAATTACATCCAATTGAAGTGTAACAGAATCATCTTCATAACAACCATTATCATCTGAAACCATAAGTTGAATGGTATATGTCCCGGGCTGGTTGTAGGTATGTTGAGGTTCAAAAAGTACACTTGATGTATTGTCTCCAAAAGACCAGACATAATCAGTTGCACCAATGGTACCGTTGGTAAATTGTGCGGGAACACCAACACACAAGGTACTTGGACCTTCCACACTTGCTATGGCTTCCAATTGTCCCAAGTCAAATCTAAATACCCCAAGATTACATCCGGTACTTCCATTTACTGAAGACCATGCACCTGGAGTTGTAGGAAAATCATCATTATTCTGACAACCCGCGCATACTGCCTGATAGACAGAACCGCTTTTATCAAAACGAGATGTGCCACCATCAACGTGTTCAGCACTTGATGCGCCTCCTAGAAAAGAGCCATATTCCAAAGACGTGGCATCGGCATTCAAAACCGCTAGATAAAAATCACTTCCGTCTGTGGTGGATTGAAATGCATCTGAAGTTATAGGTAAATTGAGCGTAGTACTATTGAATGCCTGGCAAGTCAATGACATGCATGAAATTGAATTTGTATTACCACCCCAACCGCTGAAATAGATTTGATTGCAGTCACTGACCAAAAATGCAGTGGGTGAAATATCAATTTCACCGCTTCCAGTTCCTATGGTCGTATTCCAAACCACGGCACTGAGATTAGAATTAAACTTCCGAATAAATTGTCCGCTATTCAATTGACCAAAGAGACCCGGAGTTATGGGCATATTACCTGCTGTTTGGCCAAAGCAATAGATGTTATCAGACAAATCTGTTTGAACAAAATACACTTGATCGTACTCCGGAGTGCCAATGAAAGTGCCACCTAAAATTGAAAAAGTTGATGCTGAAACCTTCATCAAAAAACCGTCTGTCTCGCCATTCCATGAATTGTCGGCGCTTGCGTTTGAACCTACATTAAAATTCGAACTTTGTGTTCCACCACCAATTAACAAATTACCGTCGTTTGCAAATTCTATTGCGTAAGCAGCATCATTCGAAGCACCGCCGAGGTAGGTTGACCAAAGCAGTGCACTTAAATTTGAACTTAATTTCGCAAGATATCCGTCGCTATTTCCACCACCATAACTTGATTGTATGGCATTTCCTGTAATTGGTGAATTCCCTTTTGAACATGAAGCTATGAAAATATTATTTGAATTGTCAATATTCACTTCACCCCGGAAAGCATCACCATAATTGTAGAAAAGTTGAGAAGCATAATTTAAACCTTCGTTCAAATCACCCCCGAGATAGGTTGAATTGGCCAGGGTTCCATTCGAATTAAACTTCGAAATGAAAAAGTCACATCCATCTGGATGACCACTTGTAAAAAAATTAGACATCATGAGAACGGGTCCACCAGAGAAAGTACTTTGGAATGCCCCCGCGGTGATTGGAAAATCATTACTACCTGTCACACCAAAAACAACGATCCGATCATTGTTATCTACAACTATGGAATGTGGTGTCTCTTGATGATTACCACCAATATATGTGCTATACAAAAGGCCATTGCCTTGGTTATTGAATTTTGATATTGCAACATCAAAATAATTGTTCAATGCTGAATTGAAAGTTGAATTGTATGCATTCGGAGTTAATGGATAGCCATTTCCGAATACAATTGCCCCTGAAACTAAATTTCCATTTTCGTCATCACAAGCCGTAAAACCAAAATTATTTGCGCTTGAACCAATAAAACTGGAAAATGCAATTTCGGGATCAATAATTAATTCAATGGTTGGATCAAAAGAACCCAGTTCAAAATGAACACGATGCCCTTCCAGAACATATTTGCAACTCACCTCATTCACACGACCATCAATAAGTTGATACGCGAAAGGGGTTGATTCCGTCACAATTCCCACTTTACTCTCTGAAATTAATTCTCCCGAATCATTCACATGCATCAGAAGAGAATCATGGTAATTCCAAGCCAACACATTCGGATTGAACCCCGGTAAGCATTCAAATTGATACTTGATTGAATTTCCCTTTGCTAGAAAACGCAGATTAACACTTTCGTGAATTTCATTGTATACAAGTTGAGAAAAGGAACGAACATGATTTCGCCAGTTTGTAGAATCACTTCCGAAATAAAAATTGTAATACGCATCTGAAGGATTTACTTTGGTAGGATGACTCAAATGAGCATTTTCCAAAGCCATGAGATAACACACTTTTTGAAATTCACTTGGCGCCTGGTTCAATGAATCATGACTTGGAAAAGCACCTTTTTCATACAATTCAAATCGTAAACCTTGATCTTCGAACCATACATTACCACCTGGAACTGCGGCTTTAGCAGACACATGACTCGGCCATTGACCATTGTTCTCAATGAACTGAATTTGGCCATAACCCATTAGATTGAGTAAAATACAACTCAAAAAAAGAAGTTTTTTAGAAGCTAAATTGCTGTTCATTTCCTTGAAAATCAAGACAAATTTAAGCGAACAATGGTTGCTTTAGACAAACCAAAACCTACCTAAAAATAGTTTTTGGCACAGCTTTTGTGAATCACCGGGCGACTATGCAAAAAACGTTTCAATATCTATTAATCGCAATGAGTTTACTCACTGTAGGAACGTCTTTTGGCTATACTTCCAATTACAAAAAGCTAATATTCAATAACTTAGAGTCTATCGTTGTTAAAGACTCGTGTGAAGTTGAAGAGGAAAGTTGTGAAATTCTGAGAACTGATATAGTTTCTTCTATCATTTCTGATGGTGAGGAACTTTTAGGAACCCCCTACAGAGCCTCTGGAATTGCCCCTTGGGTGTTGGATTGTTCCGGTTTTACGAGTTACATTTTTTCATTACACAATATCAAAATCCCCCGTTCTTCCGCAGCTCAAGCTGAGTTTGGAGAAGTAATCGATGTCAAAAACGCTCAACCTGGAGATTTACTCATTTTTACGGGTCGTGATGCTCAATCAAAAAGACCTGGTCACGTGGCCTTGGTTGTAAGCAATGACAACGGTAAAATAAAAATGATTCACAGTTGCAATAGAGGTATTTCTTATGATTACTTCCCACAAATGAAGTATTACAAAGAAAGATTCATCAAATGCGTTCGCGTTAAAATTGACCCTACCTTAGCGAAGATTTAATCTTCACTTATGATTTCTTTCCTATTTCGTCTTTCCCTTTTGTTTATTTTACCCGAAATCACCGGCTGTAATTCCACACCAAATCTCAATACTTCGGTTGCAAATCAACTACCTGCAGATACTACTTCGACTGAAATTGTAATTTCCGCAGTTGGGGATTGTATGATTGGAACCAATTACCCGAATACTTCTTACTTACCTCCGAATAACGGAGACTCTATTTTCCGCTATGCTCAATCATTTTTATCTGCTTCAGACCTCGCATTTGGGAATTGTGAAGGTGTATTCTTAACGGGCGAAGGTCCTGTAAAACAATGCGCTGACCCAAGTAAATGCTATGCTTTTAAAATGCCCGATCATTATGTGAATCACTTTGTAAATGCCGGATTCGATCTACTCAGTGTTGCTAACAACCATGTTGGCGATTTTGGAGATGTGGGGCGAACCAATACCAAAAAGGTGTTGACACAAGCTGGAATACATTACGCTGGTTTACAATCGTGCCCTACTGTTTCTTTTGAAAAGGATGGCGTAGCCTATGGCTTCTGTGCGTTCGCCCCCAACAATGGTACGGTAAGCATTTTGGATTTAGAAAATGCAAAACGAACAGTTCAAGAATTAAAAAAAACGTGTCAAATTGTAATTGTATCTTTCCACGGTGGAGGTGAAGGAGCTGGATTTCGGCATTTAACGAATGGTGAAGAAAATTATCTCGGAGAAAATAGAGGAAATCCTCAAGCCTTTGCAAAAGCGGTTATTGATGCCGGTGCCGATGTTGTGTTTGGCCATGGGCCTCACGTTCCAAGAGCCATAGACGTATACAAAAATAAATTCATTGCTTATAGTTTGGGGAATTTCGCGACCTATGCCCGATTCAATTTGAAATCGTATGCTGGATATGCCCCATTGGTAACTATTCGATTGGATAAAAATGGAAACTTCCTTCGTGGTGAAATTATTAGTTTTATTCAAGAGGGTGAAGGTGGTCCTATATTAGACCCTTCGCACAAAGCCGCTTTAGATATCAAGTCATTGACCGAGTCTGATCTTCCCTCTAGCCCAATTCAAATTTCAGAAACGGGAATTATTTCCCTGAGAAACTAAGCTAACTGATCAGCAAGGATTCTCATTTCCATTGCAGGCGATATTTTTTCGTACAAAATTCTATAAACGGCCTCTGCTATTGGAATTTCGGCATTGAATTTTTTATTGATTTCATGAATTCCTCTTGCTGCGTAATATCCTTCTGCAACCATGTTCATTTCAATAGTGGCCCACTTCACACTGTAGCCTTTACCAACCATAGTACCGAACGTTCTATTTCTCGAATAAGGCGAATATGCAGTTACAAGCAAATCACCCAAATATGCTGAAGATTTTACATCGCGATGAACTTCATGAACCGCATCTATGAACGTATCAATTTCTCGAATTGCTGCAGAAACCAAAACGGCTTGGAAATTATCTCCGTATCCAAGTCCATGACAAATGCCCGAAGCAACGGCGTATACATTCTTTAAAATGGCCGAAAGCTCTGTCCCGAATACATCTTCGGTTACGGTTGTTTTAATGAATCTGCATTTCAGTTTATTCGCCATGGCTTCAGCCTTCAATAAATCGGCACAACCAATGGTCAGATAAGATAGTTTTTCCAATGCCACTTCTTCTGCGTGACAAGGACCGCAAATGATTCCTATGTTTTGATAATCAATGTTGAATTGCTTATGAAAGTAACGGGCAGGAATTGAATCAAATTCATTCACAATGCCCTTTATGGCGGTAAAAATTATTTTCCCCTCCATTTTTTGAACGTTCGCTTCTAGAAAAGACGCATGGACAAAAGCTGAGGGAATTGCAACAACAAGAACATCACAAGCGTCAACAACATCTTGCATATTCGCGGTAACCCTTAGTTTTTCCTTGTCGAATTCAATGCTTTGAATGTAATTGGGGTTATGTCCGAACTCCTGCAAATGTTTAACAGCCTCTGTATTGCGCATCCACCAGTGCAATTCATGTTGAGACTGACTTAATAATTTGGCGAGAGCCGTTGCCCAAGAACCTCCTCCTAAAATGCCTATTTTTTTATTTGACCAATCTTCCATAGTCTACAAAGATAACCAAACTTAAAAAGTGTAATTTATTCGTAATTTGCGAAAAACTGATGGAATGGCTCAGCTTCGTGTTGTAATTGTAGATGACGAATTTCACGCTCGTGAAAATTTGAAATTAATACTTTCGGAATATTACTCAGATCAGATTGAATGTGTTGGTGAAGCTTCAAATGGCAATGATGCCTTAATGCTTGCTCAAGAAGTAGAATTTGATTTAATTTTTCTGGACATCATGATGCCGGAGGCCAGTGGATTTGACTTTCTATCTCGAGTTGAAAAACGTAATTTTCAAGTGGTTTTCACTACTGCATTCCGAGAGTATGCCATTCAGGCCATTCGAGAAGATGCACTTGATTATTTGGAAAAACCCATTGACATTGACGAGTTGGGAAAGGTCATTCAAAAAGCAATTGAAATCAAACAAAAGAAAGAGCCTGTAGATGCTGATCGGTTAACAAAGGTGCTACAAGAAATTGCATTGCATAGCAATTTAGAAAAGACCATTGTTCCTACTCGAGACGGTTTTGCAATACTCAAAAACACTGAAATAGTTCGACTTGAAGCAGATGAGAACTACACCACTATTTTTTGTACGAATGGAAAGAAATATGTCAGTAGCAGAAACATCAAATCTTTCGAAGAAAAATTGGATTCAAAAATGTTCATGCGTGTGCACAAATCACACATTGTCAACATTGGTTTTCACTTAAAAGAATTCAATCGAACCGAAGGAAATCTCCTCATTCTTTCCAATGGTGATGCTGTTCCGGTATCGCGAAGAAAACTCCAAGAATTTATTGAAAAGATGCAGGAATAATGATGCGCATTCCCATACTGTTACTTCTTCTCATTGCAAATGTTTATTCCTTTGGTCAGCAGTATTCGTTTATACAATACTCTTTAAAAGAAGGGTTGCCGCAATCTCAAGTTCGAAGCATTTTTCAAGATTCAAAAGGATATTTATGGATAGGAACTTTAGGAGGAGTTGCAAAATTCAATGGTAGCACCTTCATTAATTATGACCGGAGTTCGGGACTAATCAATAATCAAATCAATACGATTATTCAGAACAAAAAAGGTCAAATCATAGTGGGAAGTATTGGTGGAATTTCGATTCACAAGCACAACAAGTTTCATAATCATTTACTGCACGGAAATCTCAAAGATGTGTCGGTTACATGTCTCTATGAAGTGTCAGAAAATCAAATTTTAGTTGGTACAGAAAAAGGGCTTGTTCGATTCAACGGTGACACACTATTTCAAGACAACAACACACTTTTTTTCGACAATGAATTTATTCGTTCCATTTCAAAAGACGAATCGAATGTTCTATATGTGTTAACGAAAACTAAATTGTACAAGCAAGATGCAGAATCGGGCCAATGGATTGAAGTTCTGTCATTGAACAACCCCGAGGAATTTTTTCAAGATTTCTGGATTCACAAAAATTCAATTTGGTATACGACCACAAACGGAGGTATATGCATTTACAATTCCACAGAAGAAAAAATCACACCGCAACTGTTGCCTTATTTAGAGACAACTGAACTCATGTTTACCAACATTGACGTTTTTGACGATTACGCCTATTTCTGTTCTCGTTCAGGAGTATTACAATATCAAATTAGTAGCGGTACCACGCAGTTTTTAACTTCAACAAATGGACTATTAATCTCTGATGTTCGTGCAGTTTTTGTTGACCGTGAAAATAATCCGTGGATAGCAACTTATGGTGGAGGGGTATTTAAATATTTAGGCAATGGAGTTCGAACCTACACCACCAATGACGGTTTAGCTGGAAATGCCGTGATGACCATGTTTAAACATGGCAATAATCTTTTTTTTGGAACTTTTGATAATGGTCTAACATCATATTTCAGTTCGCTCAATGATCCTATCGGATACCGACTTGTGGAGAATATTAAAAATGAAAAACGAATTTGGACTTCAGCAACTGATTGGCGATTTAGGCCATGGATTGGAACATTAAATGGCGTCTATTACTACGAACAAAATTGCGGGTCATGTCCGCGCTGGTTCAATTTCAATTCTTCCAATGGTTTAAATGAAGACCTTGTACTGAGCCTTCTGCCAACTTCTCAAGGTATGTATGTAGGAACGAATAAAGGGGTTCAACTCATTCAAGAAAATGGTATAAAATCATTCAATGAAATACCCAACTTTCCAAATACACGGATTCGCCATATGATTCAAGCACGAGACGGTGCAATTTGGATGGCGACAAGAGAAGGATTGACGAAATTTGATGGGTCTACTTTTCAGTCCTTTGGGGAAGAAACAGGATGGACAGATCCCTCTTCATTTAGTGTTGTTCAACTTCCTTCGGGTCTCATTGCAGCAGGAACCCAAAACGGATTGTACGTTGGAAATGAAGGTGGATTCGAGCATAAAACAATTCATACGTCTCCTGGATCAAATACCATCAATTTCTTAAAAGTAATTCGCAATCACCTTTGGATTGGCACCTTAAATGGGGTTTACCTCTGGGAGCTTGATGGAAATGGTAATTTGGGAAGTATGGTTCGACACTTAAATCAAAGCGACGGACTCATAAGCCTTGAAACAAATTTGAACGCCATCCTTGAAGACTACAACACGGTGTGGATTGGGACTCCCTCTGGAGTTATATCACTTGATTTAAATGCCATTGAATCTAAATTCCAAAATCCCATTCCAATTGTACATCTGACAAATATTCAAACCAATTTACAAGATATCAATTGGTTCGAATTTGATCCAAAATGGGATGGATTAAAACTTCCTGAAAACATAGAATTTTCTCACACACAAAACTCTTTCACATTTCATTTCGACGCCTCAAGTACTACGTATCCGGAGCGTGTTGTTTATAGTTATTGGTTGGAAGGATTGGATGAGACGTGGAGCATGCCAACACAATTCACCCAAGTTAACTTCAACAATCTTCCCGCAGGATCATACACTTTTCATATTCGAGCTCGCGTTGGTGAAACAGGTGATTGGAGTAATGAAGAGGCATGGAGCTTCAGAGTATTACCTCCTTGGTGGCTAACGTGGTGGGCCATTATATTGGAACTTCTATTTATAGGATTTGTGGTTTCTCTTATTGTCCGAATTCGTCAGCGAAATTTAAGAAACAAATTGTGGGCAGAGCAGTCCGAATTGAAAGCGAAGCTACTCATGCTGGAACAGCAGAGTATGAATTCCAGTATGAACAGACATTTTATTTTCAACGCACTCAATTCTATTCAATACTACATCAACAGACAAGACCGAAAATTAGCCAATCAATATTTGACCGATTTTGCAAAACTTATTCGTAAAAATTTAGATAGCGGACAAGAGAATTACACTCCCTTATCTGAAGAATTAGATCGTCTGGAGCTTTATTTAAAACTGGAACAGATGCGGTTTCCAGGGGCATTCGAGTATAAAATAATTACAACTGGAATTTTGAATTTAAACACAATAAGAATTCCGGCTATGCTGCTTCAGCCCTTCCTTGAAAATTCCATTTGGCACGGTCTAATTCCGAAAGGGTCCGAAGGATTCCTGAAACTGGAGGTCACCGAAATTTCAGATCGATTAATGATAACCATTGAAGATAATGGAATTGGGATTGAGGCGAGTCAATTGCGTAAAACCTCTTCAGATACCCACATTTCAAAGGGAATGGAAATTACTCGAAATCGCCTGGACCTCATTCAACAAATGACTCAAGTTGCCATACTTCTTGAGGGTCCGACCGATATTACTTTACCTTCAGGAAAACAAGTGACTCGTGTAAAGCTCATTTTCCCAAAAGAAATTCAAGAAATTTTTAGTGAACGTACTGATTCTTAAAATCTTTCGTTACATTTGTTACAAGCTCTGAAAAGAATGAAATCTCTACGCACCCTATTCTCTTTGTTTGCAATCATGGTTCTTGCCATGTCTTGCACCAAATCTGCGTGGACAAATGACCTCGAAGTGAAGGAAATTCGTTCTGAAGAAAACATTTCCAGAGACTCTACCAATGACTTTGATATTTCAACAACGACCAACTCTAGCAATAGAAATGGTAATCATTCAGATGTTGATATCACAGATGATGAAGACGATGGTATCACTGACGATGAGGATGAAGATGACAGTGATTCAAAAAGCAACAAAAAGCACTAATTTTTTATGGAACAATTGACCAATGACAGGTCTATTACCTTCAATGAAGGTGAGTTGAATATGTTGGTTTCTGCAGCAAAGTGGACAAAATACTTATCCATTTTAGGTTTTATTGGCATTGGGCTTTATGCGTTAATTTTTATTTTCTTGCTTTTCGCTGTTGCCGTTGCTGGGCCGCGTGCAGGGGCTGAAATGATACCGGCATTGATTATTATTCCAATTTTCGTTTGTATTTACATTGCTCCTGTTATTTCGTTATACAAATTTTCAAGTAAAACCATTGAAGGTGTTCAGTTCATGAATAAAGACATACTTCTTCATGCCTTTGATCAATTGCGTAGCCACTTCCGTTATGTTGGTATTCTAACCATTGTTATGCTTGGTTTATACGTTCTTATCATCTTTTTTGCTGTCATTGCCGGAATTGCCATGGCACTATAATTTTCAACAATTTCATTTCTTCGTTTTTGTCCATTTAAGTTTGCTATATGGAAGCAACTCGATCTATTTTACATATGGATCTCGACACGTTTTTCGTGTCGGTTGAGCGTTTGCTTGACAGTCGTTTAAATCACAGACCTGTTCTCATTGGAGGCACCAGTGATCGGGGTGTAGTGGCTTCTTGCAGCTATGAAGCTCGAAAATTTGGAGTGCATTCAGCCATGCCCATGAAATTGGCCAAAAGACTTTGTCCGGAAGCCGTAGTCATCAAAGGGAATTCATATAATTACTTGAAGTATTCAGATCTTGTTAGTGGCCTTGTTAAAGAGGCTGTTCCTGTGTTTGAAAAAACATCTATTGATGAATTTTACTGTGACCTCACGGGGATGGATAAATTTTTCGGATGTTATTCTTTTGCTTCTGAACTACGCCAAAAAGTTCTTAAAGAGATTGGATTACCCATTTCCTTTGGTTTATCTGTAAACAAGACCGTCTCTAAAGTAGCAACTGGCGAAGCCAAGCCGAACAATCAAATACAAATTTCGGAAGGTGGTGAAAGACCTTTTCTTGCCCCACTTTCCATTCGTAAAATACCTATGGTTGGTGAAAAAACCCATCAGCTTTTACTCAATCTTGGTATTCAGCGCATAGGCACTTTACAAGATATGCCTGTAGATGTCATGGAACATGCATTGGGCGAAAATGGTGTACACATCTGGCGCAAGGCGAACGGTATAGACCCCTCACCTGTTATTCCATTTCAAGAGAGAAAGTCCATTTCTACCGAACGCACCTTTGATCAAGACACCATAGATACACAAAAACTGAGAGGGCTGCTTATTGCCATGACAGAGAATTTGGCGTATCAACTTCGTAAAGGAGAAAAATTAACCTCATGTGTAACACTTAAACTTCGTTATTCCGATTTTCAAACGGAAACCATGCAATGTCGCATTCCTTACACATCAGCAGATCATCAACTTATACCTCACGTTTTAGAATTATTTGACAAGCTTTATAAGCGTCGCGTTCTCATTCGTTTGGTAGGTGTTCGATTTAGCCATTTGGTCTCTGGTGGTTATCAAATTAATCTTTTCGATGACCAAGAAGAGCACATACGTCTGTATCAAGCCATGGATCAGCTGAGAAAAAAATTCGGGGATCGAGCCATTATAAAGGCTGCAGGTCTTCAAGCAAAAACCATTGGCAGAGGTGAGAATCCGTTTGATGGTGGGCCTCCGGTTTTATTGGCAAACCGAAGACAGTAATTACCTTTGCATCATGCCAATCGCTGAAGCCGTTGATCTGATTTACATTCCCAAAAACACAAGAACCCCACAGGGGTTTTTAGCTTGGAATATGAAACGGGAGTTCATCTGCAATTCGCCTGAAGAATTTGAGCTTTTGGAAAACTGGCTGAGTCAAGCTGAAGGAATGGTATTCGGATACATTTCTTTTGAGGCGAAAAAAATATTTGAAAAAAATACGTACCACAATGAGGGGTCCGATGGAAGCCACCTGTTGCATTTCATAGAACCAACGCATGTATGGAAGGAAGAAAATGAAGAATGGCATTGCTTAGCTGGAAACATGTCACGAAGCGAGGTTGAGGCCTTTCTACAATCTATTCCAGACGGCTCTAAAACAATTCGGTATATACACGTGCAGAGTGAAGAGACCTCTGCAACATACAATCACAAATTAGACGAAATACAACAAGCCATTCAACGCGGTGATTATTACGAGACAAATTTTTGTATCCCCTTTTATGGACAAGGTGAGATAGGAAACGGAATGGATCATTTTGCATTTTTGAATGAAAAAACGGATGCGCCGCATGCCGTTTATTTTCGAACAAAAACCTTAGAGCTTTGGTGCACCTCGCCTGAGCGGTATGTGAAGCGATTAGGGAATAAACTCATTTCCCAACCCATTAAAGGCACGGTGAAAAGAGGTATAACTTTAGAGGAAGACGAACAACTAAAGGAGGAATTGCTACAAAGTAAAAAAGAGCGATCTGAAAATGTGATGATCGTTGATTTGGTTCGAAATGATTTATCTCGGATTGCAAAAAAAGGAACTGTGCAGGTTGAAGAATTGTGTGGCTGCTACACCTTTAAAAACCTACATCATTTGGTGAGCACAGTATCATGCGAGTTAGAAAAAGAAATTACCTTTTCCAACATATTACAAGCGACTTTTCCCATGGGATCTATGACTGGCGCACCAAAAATAAGTGCCGTTCAACACATGGAAAAACTTGAGTTAAGACCACGAGGTTTGTATAGTGGCAGCTTTGGTTGGATTGATACTTCAGGCAATTTTGATTTTAATGTAATCATACGCAGTGTGGTTGTATCTAAAGAAAAAAAAGAGCTCACTTTTCATGTTGGAAGTGCCATTACAAGGGCGTCATTGTCTGGGAATGAATTTGATGAATGCATGCTGAAAGCAGGTACGACCTTATCTTTATTCGAACAATGAAAAAATCATTCGCTCACGTATTCGATTTTTATACTACAACCATTCAAAAACCAGTGCTTTTGGCTCTGAGTGGAGGGTCTGATAGTATTGCATTGAGTGAAATTTTTTTAGAATTAGGCATTCCATTCCAAGCAGCTCATATCAATTATAACCTTCGTGGAAAGGAGAGTATAATGGACTTTCAATTTGTGGACGACTATTGCAAATCAAAAAAAATCACGTTGCATGTGCATCATGTTGAGGGTGCATTGGGCGGCAATATTCAACACGAAGCAAGAGAGATTCGGTATCGGTTTTTTAAAGACGTTTGTGAGCGCGAATCTCTTGCCTGTGTTGCATTGGCGCATCACGCCAATGATCAAAAAGAACAATTCTTTTTGAAAATATTGCGCGGAAGCGGATTGTTCGGCCTGGCTGGTATGAACGCCTTTGATGGATGGAAATGGCGACCCCTATTGCAAATAGAAAAAAAACAATTACTTGAATTTCTCGACTCAAAAAAAATAACCTGGAGAGAAGATAGCAGCAATCTAAAAATAGATTATGCTCGAAATTTCTTTCGAAATAAAGGGCTTCCAATCATTGAAGAACACCTACCTATTTTTCAATCAGGCTTGAAAAATACCCTTAATCGTTTAGAATTGGAGCGCAGCTACCTTCAACTTCAAATTGAAGCAGATTTAAATTCACTGCTTGAGAAAAAAAATGGGTTCTTCGTTTTAAATCAACTTCAACTTCAGCAACATTCTCATCCTGTACTCATTTTGCATTGGTGGTTGAATAAATTCGGTTTTAACGATGAAGACATTCGAAGTATTTTGCAAATCAATTCAACAGGTAAACGAATTGAATCAAAACTCGGACACGCCATTTGGTTTGATCGTGGCTACTATTATTTCATACCTCAAAACGCCCTGAAACAAATTGAAACTACTGAAATAGCAGATGCAACACATTCCTGTAAATACTGGGGGAATTTTATCATCAAGGAAGATCACAATTCAGGTTCTTTAGATTTAGATTTTTCAAAAATCAAATTCCCTTTAAAACTCAGATCTGTGCACGAAGGCGATAAAATAGATCTTGGCGGTGCTCATGGAAATAAAAAATTAAGCGATCTCTTTGTCCAACACAAGATTCCTCTTTTTTTGAAA
>VGFR01000036.1 GCA_016868835.1 Bacteroidota bacterium
GATGTTGGTATATTCTATTTCTTCAATATTATCATAGGGTGAATATGAAAGCATATAATCATAGTAGTCTTTTTCTTTCGGATTTCCCCATTCATCAAATTCAAAGGTGGTGAGTGGAATGCTTTCATCTAGCATGGTAGTTACTACATCAACGAAAGGCACTGCGCTTATAATTCCTTTGAAAAGGAGTGGTTCCATGTTGGCTATTGCTCCCATTAGCAAACCGCCCGCGCTTCCACCCATGGCAAACAGTTTTTGTTCTGAAGCATACTTTTCTTGAATTAAAAATTGCCCACAAGAAATGAAGTCTGTGAACGTGTTTTTTTTCTTCAGCAATTTTCCATCTTCGTACCATTGTCTTCCCATTTCACTTCCACCTCGAATATGTGCTATGGCATAAACGAATCCACGATTCAAAAGTGAAAGCCTTGAACTACTGAATCCGGGATCTATGCTGTGTCCGTAACTTCCGTATGCATAGAGCAGGCAAGGGGCAGTGCCATTGCGTTTTGTTCCTTTTTCATAAACCAAAGAAATGGGAATTTTCACACCATCAGAGGCCACAGCGTATGTGCGGTCACAGGCATAATTTTCAGATTTGAAATCTCCAAGTACGGGTTGTTGCTTTTTTAAAATACGTTCTTTGGTTTCCATGTTGTAGTCAAAAACACTTGAAGGTGTTGTCATACTGGAATATCCAAATCGAAGCCAGGTTGAATTAAAATCAGGATTTGTTCCTACACCCGCATCGTATGCAGGGTCTGGAAAAGAAAGATAATGAGATTCAAGGAGGTTGTCCCAAGGTTGAATTTTAATTTGAATAAGGCCTTCTGAACGCTCTTCAATAACCATGAATTTGGCAAAGAGTTCAACTGATTCCAAGAGTACTTCTGGTCTATGCGGTATTAATTCTTCCCAATTTTCTTTTTCTGTTTTGTCTAGCGGGCAAGTCATTAATCGAAAATTTTGCGCATTCCAATTGGTAAGAATGTAAAACTTATCTTGGAATTGCGTTATACCATATTCATGGTCGCGTTCTCTTTTTTGGAAGCAAACGAATGATGCTAGAGGTGTTTGTGCTGAAAGGATCCAGCATTCATCTGAGACCGTTTGGGATGTTCCAATAATGAGGTAATCTTTTGTTTTTGTTTTGTAGATGTAACAAGAAAATTCCTCGTCAAGCTCTTCGAAAACAAGCACGTCATCTTGTTGTGAGGTTCCAATTTGATGTCGCCAAATTTGGCAATCGCGCAGGGTGTTCGGGTCTTTTTTTGTGTAGAAGAAATGGGTGTTATCATTGGCCCAAGTGGCGCCACCAGAAGTACCTTCAATACATTCTTGGAGAAGTGTACCGTCAAGAAGGTTTTTAATGTAGAGGGTATACACTCTGCGGCTCACGTCATCTATGCCGTAAACCATGAGTTCATTATTTTCACTTACACTTAATCCGCCTAGTGCCCAATAATCTTTTCCTTTCGCGAGTTCAGGGCCATTGATGAGAATTTCTTCGATGCCGGTTTCGAGAGACTCTTTCTTTCTGCAATTCAAAGCATAGTCTGCCCCTTTTTCAAATCGGGTGTAATACCAATATCCATTTTTAAAGAAGGGTACACTGCTATCATCTTCTTTAATGCGCCCTTTCATTTCCTCGAAAAGCTCTTTTTGAAGCTCTTCTGTATGCTTCATTTCTAATTTCGTGTAGTCATTTTCTGACTTGAGATAGTCCAATACTTTTTGAGTCTGTTCATCGGGTGTTTTACTTTCTTTCTGTTCGTCAGAAAGACGCATCCAATAGTATTGATCAATTCTGGTATGGTTATGTTCAGTAATTTCGAATGGAATTTTTTCTGCTTTTGGCGTCATGATTTCAAAGAGTTGATGAGGGCTTCTCCGACTAGAATATCAATTGGAGAAGTGATTTTAATATTTTCTAAATTTCCTTCTACAAGGAATACCGAATGACCATTCGCTTCAACCACAGATGCATCATCGGTAAAAAGTTCATTGTATTCGGCGTCGTATGCTTTTTTCAAAATGTTTGAATGAAAGCATTGAGGAGTTTGAATTCGTTTGAATTTTGTTCGGTCTACGCTTTCGTTTTTTTCTTCGTTCACAAATCGAATGCTATCATTGATTGGAATAACGGGTACAACAGCGCTATGTTGTTCGAGTGCTTGGAAACAGTTCTCGAGTGTTTTTTCCGATACAAGTGGGCGCACGGCATCATGCACCGCAATGTATGAGGTGTTATCATCAATTGAGTCTAGTCCGTTTTTCACACTGAAAAAGCGTTCTTTTCCTCCAGGAATAATTTCATGATTGGGCGCGTTGAATTCTTCTGCGATGAGTTTCCATTGGTCAATGGACTCGGGATGCATGACCACAATTAATTTGGCTTGTGGGTCATAATTGAAAAAGTTTTTTAAGGTTCTAACTAAAATTGGAATGCCATTCAGTTTTAAAAATTGTTTAGGGATATCTGATCCCATGCGGGTTCCAGTTCCTCCGGCTACAATAATAATGGCTTTATTTGGTTGCATGTAGTTTTGAAATGATTTGATCAACCGTAGCGTCTAGAACTCCTTCAACGGTTAAAATATGTTCTACAAATTCACGGAATGCACCTTCTCCACCTTTTTTCATTCCGGTCCAATGGGCGTGTTTTTTGATGTATTCCGATGCATTCGCTGGGCAACCTGCAAATCCAACTTTTTGCAATAAAGGAACATCTCCGAAGTCATCGCCAATAAATGCCGTTTCACTTGGTGTGCATCCTGTTTTGTTCCAAATTTCTTCAGCACAGGAGACTTTATCTTTGATTCCTTGAAAGAGTATATCAATGTTTAATTTCTTCGCTCTCCGAGAGACAATTTCAGTGTTTTCTCCGGTAATGATTGCTACCTGAATTCCCAATTGTCTGCACAGCAGCACACCCGCACTGTCTGAGGTGTTGAATTTTTTAAATTCACCTCCCTGATTGTCGTAATACATACCGCCATCTGTCCAAACGCCGTCAATATCTGTTATGATTAGTTTTGGAAGCATTTAGTCTAAGAGGTTTGGATAAATGATTTCATTTGCAGGAATACGTTGAGTTGCTTTTTTTCCTACCACTAAATGTTGATCTCGCCATTTGAATCCGTCGCCTGGTGAAAGGAGGTGAATGTCATGAACGGAAATGATTTCGCCGGCTTGAATATCTCTTATTGATGCAATGCTTCTTTCCAACTTTTGCTTTGCAGCGGCGGTAGACGGTTCAATGAATATTTCTTTTTTACCCATCCAAATTTCCAATTGTCTTATGTCTCTTACCATCCTGAATATTCCCTCGGGACCCAGTGATCCAGCTTGATCTGTGCCTTTCAAGGTTCGATCCATGGTAATGTGTTTTTCAATGATTTCAGCACCAAGTGCTGCAGCAGCAACGGGGGTTACAATTCCAATGGTGTGATCGCTGAAACCAATTTTATACTGGTTGTAGTTTTCTTTTAAATAGGCAATTGTATTGAGATTTACATGCTCAGGTTGAGTAGGATATTCTGAAGTGCAGTGTAAAATGGAGATGTTGCTATGGTGTTTTGTAATGGTATTCAAGGCCTCATCTAATTCTTGTTTTCCAGCCATTCCGGTTGACAAAATCATGGGGATTTTTGTCTCTGCCATGGCTTCGAGCAGGGGTAGATTGGTCAAGTCTCTGCTGGCTACTTTCAATGCATCGGGCGTGAATAATTTCAAAAGAGATAAACAACCTTTCGCACAGAGCGTTTCAATGAAATCTAAATTTTTTGATTTAGCATATTTGAAAAGTTCAAAATGCGCATCGTCTGAAAGCTCAAGAGCAGCACGGTGTTCACCGTATGTTTTTCCAAATGAATGCGGGCTATTGTATGGTGCATTCATTTGTGACTGACTCAATTCTTCATTTAAATCGCGCTTTGTAAGTTTAACCGCATTCATGGGTTTAAGTCGAAGGTCAAATAGCTCAACATAAACTTCTTCGGAAGCAACGTTGATAATTTGTTTAGCTAAATCTACTGATCCGTTGTGATTTTGGCCTATTTCACCAATGATATACGTTTCTTTTTCTCTTGCGTTCATATTCGTTTTGAAGGTAGGAAAACTATTCATTTAATAACCGAGCAGAGGCTGTTTTTTTTGCAATGAAATAATAGCACGCGATGCCCAACCAAATGCTAAGAATGGGCAGCCAGATATTTTCAATGTGCAGGTTGAAATGCGCTTCGTAAGTGGGTGACATGGCCATAAATAGGCTAAATGCATTGAATGACGCGTGGGCTAATATTGAAGGGTAAATGCTTTTTGACCAATACATGAGATAACCAAGCAGTGCTCCTAAAATAACGCGTGGTATGAATCCGGCAAGTTGAAGATGAATGGCGGAAAAAAGAATGGCTGTGATCCAAATGCTCACGTGTGGTGAACGAAAGAATTGATGCAAGGCAGGTTGAATGGTCCCACGAAAGATCAGTTCTTCGAATATGGGTGCGGCTATAACGGTGGATATGAAAACAGGGAAGATGGTCACATTTGCCGAACCAATTAAATTTTCATAAAACGCATTGGAAGAATTTTCTATTCCTGAATTCATCCAATCTTGAGGTAATAGGGGTTCAATCCAAGTAGCTATCCCATATACCCCTGGAATGGATAAAAGAATCCAAAGAACACCGAGACAACTTGTCACGAGTTGAATATTTTTAAGGTTTGGGGTGGGAATTTTTGACAGGAGTATTTGAACGCCGAAGAAAGTAATGAAAGCCCAGATGCCTTGAACAATGATATTTACCCAAATGAGGTAAATGAAATCGGATTCGTTAACTACCTCTCCGTTCAATATTTTTTGAGTTGCATCAAGCGAACCGAATTGGCTAGTCATAAGACCTAAAGCCGCAATTTGGGCTATGAGATATCCGAAGAATAGGATAACAAGTACAATCGCTACTTGAGATTTCGCTGACATGTAATTGAAAGGAGATTTCATGCTGCAAGTTAAACAGAAAAGCCTTTGACCGTTGTCAAAGGCTTTTCTCTAAACCTTAACCAAAACCCCCGAAGAACTCGGGATATTATGAAGCAGTTTCCTGCTCTACCTCACTTTCATTTTTCTTGCCAAAAATTTTCATGACACGTTCTTTTGTTCTTTCACTTAAAAGATACATGACCGGAACAAGAATGAGTGTGATTACCGTTGCAAAACTCAACCCGAACACAATGGTCCAAGAAAGAGGCCCCCAGAAGGCGACACTATCTCCACCAAAATAAATTTTCGGATCAAGTTCTGTGAACATGGATACAAAGTCTATATTGAAACCAACTGCAAGAGGTATCATACCCAAGATGGTTGCAGTAGCCGTTAGCAATACAGGTGTCATACGTACTCTTCCGGCTTCAATTATAGCAGGTATAAGTTCAGAACCATCCTTGCGAAGTATGTCTGTGAATTCGACTAACAATATTCCATTTCGAACTACAATACCGGCAAGTGCAACAATTCCAACTCCGGTCATAACAATGCTGATATCCATCTCAAAAATGGCCAGACCAATGAGAACTCCAATCACAGAGAATAAAATTTCAGACATGATAAGTACCGTTCTTCCAATGGAGTTGAATTGCATGATTAATATGAGAATAATTAACGCCATAGATATCATAAGGGCTGTTCCTAGGAAGCTCGCGGTTTCAGCTTGTTCCTCTTGTTCTCCTGTTAAGTTAACAGTTACTCCTTTTGGCAAATTGTCAAATGCAGCAGCCTTTTCCTTGATTTGGTTTGCGACTTCATTTGGATTGAATCCAGACATTACATTGGAACTGAGCGTAACCACACGTTTCTGATTTTTTCTCTTTATTCCTGCATACGTTGAACTGTATTTCACGTCGGCAAAGGCACTAATTGGAACCTGTCTCACTTGCCCCATCATGGTCATATCTCTGAATGTGATTGGGATGTTTTTGATTTCCTCTAAATTATTTCTTTGTTCTTCTTTTAAACGAATTTGAACGGGGTACTCATCTTCATCGTCACGGAAGCTGGTTGGGTTATCAATACCGAATATTGCTTTTCTAATTTCAATACCCACCTGAGCCATTGATAATCCTTCACGGTTGCATCGCTCTCTGTCTACATCTATGATTATTTCAGGCTTGTTGCGTTGTAAATCACTTTTCAATTCTTCAACACCAGGCACGCGTTGGGCGTCGAGATAGTTTTTCAAATCAACGCTAGCTTGAATTAGGTCTTCAAAGTTTTCACCTGAAATTTCAATGTTGATAGGCTTCGCTGTAGGCGGACCGTTTTGCTCCTGATCAACAGAGATTTCAACTCCAGGAATACCCTGAACGGCCGCCCTTATTTTTTCAAGATATTCGGTTGTACTTTGTCCATTGCGCTTTGAGAATTCAACAAACGCAACACCCACTTTGGCTTTGTGCGAATAGGGGGCGCGATCATCTTGCGACTCATTCGCACCCACGGCAATGTTCGTAATTACTGATTCAACCGTGGGGTTGTTTTCACCAATTACACCATAGATGCGGTCTTCTATGATTTTGGCCACACTGTCTGTTGCTTCCGCTTTTGTTCCTACAGGAAGCGAAGCATACACATAGACAAAGTTGGGCTCAGCCCTCGGGAAGAAAACCACTTTTGGGCTTCGTACTATAGTAACACCAATAGACAAAACAAGAAGTACAAGCATCCCAACAAAAATTGTTCTTGGTCTTTTGAGAACAAGCGTTAGGAATCTGGCGTAGAAATTTTGAAAACGGGGCCAAATGCTGTGTTGGAACTTTTCAATAGCTCTCTTAAGTATGAAGCGGTATACAAGGTAAACCAACAACATGAAGATGGCGAAATTTCCGAATCCTACGTTGCCTGAAGCATAACCCATAGCGGCAATGACCACCATGATTACACTGGTAATACCTAGTTTTTTGAAATTAATTGCTTTTTTGTATTCATGTGGTTTCATGAAATCCACGGCAAATACCGGATTAATGATGTACGCCACCACAAGTGAAGCAGTAAGAGTGATGATTAAAGTAATTGGCAAATACATCATGAATTTACCAATAACGCCTCCCCAGAATGCAAGCGGAACAAACGGCGCCAGTGTAGTTGCAGTTCCAGAAAGAACAGGTAAGAAAATCTCTCCAGCTGCTTTTTTCGCAGCAATTTTTATGGGAACTTTTCCATTGTCATAAATGCGGTGTGTGTTTTCAATGACCACAATGGCATCATCTACAACAATACCTAAACCGAGTAGGAAGGCAAAGAGTACAATCATATTCATTGTGAAATCAATTCCGGGAAGAACCAAGAAGGCAATGAACATGGAAAGTGGCACAGATAGACCAACAAATATGGCATTGGTGGCCCCCATGAAGAACATTAAAATGAGTGTTACCAATATGAATCCAATGATGATGGTATTGATCAAATCATGCAGTGTAATTCGAGTTGTTCTACTTTGATCACCAGTAACAACAACAGAAAGATCATTAGGGAACTGTTCTTTCTTTAACTCTTCAATGATTTTATGAATTTCATCTGAGGCGTTGATTAGGTTTTCACCACCACGTTTAATAACGTTTAAAGTAATTACATTTTTTTTGTCAAGTCTACCGTAGCTTTCTTGAGTCTTGTGACCATCGACCACTTCTGCAATGTCTTTCAAATACAGTTTAGCACCCGTTTGTCCGGTGATAACAATGTTTTTGATTTCTTCAATGTTATTGAATTCTCCGTTAACACTGAGTGTGCGTTTCATGTCATCTATTTCTACCGCACCTCCAGAGATGGTCATGTTTTCATAATTCAGCGAACGCTCAATGTCTTGCAAACTAATTTTTGCCATGTTGGCCTGATACAGATCAACATTCACTTGTATTTCTCTTTCAAGAGCTCCAACCATGTCTACACGCGTAATTTCTTTCATACCTTCTATTCGGTCTTGAAGAATTTCTGCGTACTTTTTTAGCTCATCCAGATCATAATTACCTGCAATGTTTACAAAGAGAATGGGCATTTCAGAAAACTCAACCTCCATTACATTTGGATCAGCAGGTAAATCTTGAGGCAAGTCTTTTTTCGCTTTATCAACTGCATCTTTTACCTTTTGCTTAGCTGTTGGCACATCTACATCGGTATTAAACTCAACAACTACACTTGAGAAGTCTTGAATGCTTGTACTCTGTACCTTTTTAACCCCAGCAATGGACTTAATTTGTTTCTCAATGTTTTTAGAAACTAAGTTCTCCACATCTTTTGGAGCTGCTCCTGGGTATACCGTAGAGACATAGATGGTTGGAATAACAATATCTGGAAACTGTTCTTTGGGAATGCTGTTGTATGAGAGCATTCCCGCAAGAGTGATAAAAACCGTTAGCAGGTAAATGGTTGTTTTATTGTCAATTGCCCAGCTGGTGGGTTTGAATTCTTTAAATTTTTCGAGCATGGTAAAATGTCTTAAAGTTCAATGGCCATTCCGTCTTGCAAGTCTGCGTATCCTGTGGTAATTACTTTCTCACCTAATGACAAACCACCGGTGATTTCCGCATTTCCGTTGTACACATTTCCTACTGTTACCATTTTTTTCTTTGCTAACAATTGACCATTTTCTTGAACGGCAACAAATACAAATTGTTGGTTGTTTTCGTTCTGCACAATGTTGATTGGTACGGTAAGCGCATTCGGGTTTTCATAGTCAATGATTTTCACAACACCAATCATATTCGGGCGCAAAAATTCTGAACCGCTTGGAAGTCCGATCTCTGCAGTGAAGGTTCTTGTAAGTGGGCTAATGAATTTTGCAATAAATGAAATATTTGCCTCAAGTTCTTGGTTGGCATCGGGGAAGAAAATTTTCACTTTGTTTCCTTTACTCACCTTATTGGCGTATGATTCAGCAATTTCTGTTTTCATTTTCAATGAGGCGAGATTGATAACTCGGAATGATGGATCTGGATTCTGAGCCGTTGCGAATTGACCAACCTTGGCTCCAATGTGGTCTATAACGCCAGAGATGGGAGACTTAACTTTTGTTAATTCAATTTGAGCCTCAACGGCAGCAATTTGTTTTTTCAATGCTTCCATTTGGGTTTGGGCTTGAATAAGTTGAATTTCACTACCAATTTTTTGTTCCCACAATCGACGCTGTCTTTCATAAACATCTTGCGCCATTTCCAATTGTGGACGAATGGCTGCAATTTGAGCTTGATATGCACTGTTATCTGTTTCGGCCAGCAATTGTCCTGCAGTTACTGCATCACCTGCGCTTACAAATATTTTTGTAACTATACCCGGTATTGAAGGCGCAACTACCACATTGTTTTCTGCATCTACAGTACCTTGTATTTCAATGTAATGTTGGAAATTCGTAGCAACCACATCAGTAGTTTGAATTTTTTTAGACTTAACCTCGTTTGGATTTACCCCCAATTGTTTTTCTAATTCTGCAATTCGGGCATCTATTTGCGTGCGCTGAGATTTTAAATCATTTAATTCTTGATTTGGATCTTTAGATCCACAGGCTGCTAAAAGAATCAATGTCATAGCAGCGAAAAAGAGATTTTTCATATTGTTGGAGCGTTTCATTTTATAGTGCGTTTAACGATTTGGAGAGTTTTGTTTGAGCGTTTAATACGGCTAGTCTTGCCTGAACCAGGTTTCCTTGTGCTTGAAGCAATTGTGAAGTTTGTCTAGACAATTCGAAACTTGAAACCGTTCCTATCTCAAATTTTATTTCAGTTTTATGTAGAATGTCCTGTGCTAAATCATATGAAGATTTAGCTTGCACTAGGTTTTGGGTAGCAATGGTATATTC
Source organism: Bacteroidota bacterium (assembly GCA_016868835.1). Lineage (GTDB taxonomy): Bacteria > Bacteroidota > Bacteroidia > Flavobacteriales_D > Sanyastnellaceae > CAIZGX01. The sequence goes on from VGFR01000036.1 coordinate 9,846, forward strand.
TGTTAAAGCGTTGTTGTAGTCTAGTTTTGATGCATTAGTGCTGTATGTGAGTGTTTCTTCCAATTTTTTAACCTCTACACCAGCTCGTTGAATTGCTTTGTTTTTTGCGCCGCCAGACAAAATGGGAATATTCATACTTAAACCCCAAATTTGAGTTGGATACCAATCTTGATCATTATCTAAGAAATTGAATTCTTGTCTTTGAGCTTGACGTTGCCAATTGTAATAGGCAGCCAAGTTGGGTAGTAAACGAGCTTGTTGATTTTTAACATTTAACTTTTGTAATGCAATACCGTCGCGTAAAATTTGATTATCTATGAGGTTGTCTGAATTGAATGAAGTTTGAAGCAGCTGAGAGTTGAAGAGGTCGAGCAATTGTTGGCTATTTTCTACTACTTCAATAATTTCATCCATGGGCATGCCAATGGTGAATTTCAATAAGTCCAAAGCAATTTTGGCTTGGAGTTGAGTTGAACGAATGCGGTTATCTAATTCGTTTAATGATAGCGTGAGCTGTTGCACGTCTTGCTCTTCAACAAAACCTTCTCTATTTAAAGCGGTAGTATGCTCTAAGGTATTTGCTAATATTTCTCTACTTGAAGACAGAAGCGTTACACTTTCTTTTGCGATCACGGCAAGTTGATATGCCTCTTCAGTAGCGCGCTTCACATCAATTTCACTTTTGGTAATTTGTTTCTGCTGCAATGCGGCATAGGCCTTACTTGCCTGCAAGCCAATAAGCCAAGAACCATCGAACAACAGCTGTGAGGCACTGAGTCCAAAAGTCATGGTTTGTGGTACACCAAATTGAACCGCAATATTCTGTCCGGGTAATCCGAAAAATTCACCTGGAAGAATAGAGGTAGGCCGATCAATGAAGTTCTGATAACCCACTGATCCGTTTATTTGAGGTAAACCAATGGCTATTAACTCATCTGTCTGGAGTTTAGCAGTTTGAGCGGCGTTTTGAGCACTTTTCACTTGAAAGGCGTGCTCAATGGCATAGGCCTTGGCTTGTACCAAAGTCATTGAATTGCTTGACTGTGCCCAAAGTGATGCTGAGCTAATTAAGCAAGCAGCCAAGAAGAGAAGTGTATATCTCATTTTGATGTTGATTTTCTTGTTTTGGTTTTATTGTTTTTGAAATTGTTTTCCAATAGCCGCAGTCCTTTGCTTGTTGCCATGCCGTGTATATGATAAATGAACCATTCCATATATACATCGGAGACATTGTATGTTGTTGATGGAAACAATTCTTGATCGAAAATGGATTCCATGCGTCCAATGTATAGTTTGGCAAGTATGTCTGCGTTGATGTCTGAACGGTAAAGGCCTTCTTTTTGTCCTTTTACTATATTCTGAAAAATACTTCTGTAGACATTTTCATGCCTTGATGTTTTCATTCGCTTGCTAACAGCAGGATGAAATTTTTCAATATCATAAGCAACAGAGGGGTGAATGTTTTGAATCATGTCCAACACCCACTTTTTTATTTCTAAACTTTCAACAATGGCATTTAAACCACGAGAGCATATTTCATTGAGCTGTTTGTCTTCATATTTTCCAAATAGAATAACCGCTTGAAGGAGCAAATCTTCTTTGTCTTTGACGTGGGTGTATAACGTTTTTTTTGAGATACCTAATTTTCTGGCAATGTCCTCCATGGTAAGGCTTTTCACACCAAACTTCAAGAACAGTTGAATGGACTCAGAAATAATATGTTGTTTCTTTTTTTCCATTAGGCGGCGCAAAGATAGGAACGAAGTTCACAAAGGAAACGTTTTTTGGAAAAAATGTTTCCTAGTATCTTTCGAAAATGAATCGAAAACAATTTTTAAAGACATCTGCCTTGGCGGGAGCTTCACTTTTAGCTGTTAAACCAGTTTTATCTGCTGTTGGTTCAGAAAGAAAAGAAAAATTACGACTTGGATTTATTGGAGTGGGGGCGCGTGGTCAGAGCCATGTTGAAGAATGTGCAAAAAGAAATGATGTTGAAATTGTGGCTTTTGCTGATCCAGATGAGGCATGGGCAATTAAATCGGGACAGTTAATTCTTGAAAACACGGGCAGACCAGAAGCGGTTGTGTACGCCAATGGTGATTATGATTATTTGAATTTATTGAAACGAACAGACATTGATGCTGTTTTTATCTCTACTCCCTGGGAATGGCATGTGACTCAAGGTATAGCCAGTGTTCGTGCTGGAAAGCGCGTGGCCATGGAAGTTTGTGGAGCTATGGATATTCAAGAGTGTTGGGATATTGTAAACGCAGTTGAAGAAACAGGGGTTCCCATTATGATGATGGAAAACGTTTGTTACCGAAGAGATGTCATGGCTGTGATGAACATGGTGAAACAGGGATTGTTCGGGGAACTCATTCATCTACAGGGAGGGTACCAACATGATTTGCGTGGGGTGAAATTGAATGATGGAAAGAGTCCCTATGGAAAAGGAGTTGAATTCGGGAAGGGCGGCTTTTCAGAATCGAAATGGAGAACCGTTCATTCCGTTTATAGAAACGGAGAATTATACCCTACGCATGGCCTTGGTCCGGTGGCCATGATGGCCAATGTGAACAGAGGGAATAGGTTGGTTTCATTGGTTTCTATGGCATCGAAGTCAAGGGGCTTGCATGACTATATTGTTGCCAACGGCGGAGAGAATCATGCTAATGCCAAGGTTAATTTTAAATTGGGAGATGTTGTTACCACGTTAATTTCTACTTCGAACGGTGAGACCATTATGCTTTCACACGACACGAATTTACCACGTCCATATAGCCTGAATTTCAGAGTTCAGGGAACCAAAGGGCTTTGGATGGATGACCTAAACAAATTGTTGATTGAAGGAGTTACAGAGTCGCATCAATGGACTGCTGACGCTGCTTTCATGGAGAAATATGATCATCCACTTTGGAAGAAATATAGCAAAGAAGCGGAACAGGCAGGGCACGGTGGAATGGATTTTTTTGTGATTAATGATTTCATTGAATGCACCAAAAAGAATGAACCTTATCCAATGGATGTTTATGATATGGCCACATGGTACGCCATTACGCCACTTAGTGAACGAAGCATAGAACAGGGCTCTGCCCCTCAAGAAATTCCAGACTTTACGCGAGGAAAATGGATGTGGAAATGATGATTACCGAACGCGTTTGAACGAATCGTCTGTTTTCTTTTCCTTCACTTTAATGTTTTGGTTACCCAATTTCCAGGTGAAGTTTACACGTACTGTTCTCGACTCCCATTTGCCGCTGGCGTCCATATACAGTCCTGCGTAATCTGAAATTCCTCTCCACCGCATGGTGCCCAATAAATCACCAACAGCTATGCGAAGAATGAGTTTTTCATTGTGAAACGTTTTTTGAAATGCACCATCAATTCCTCCCATGGGCTTGTTACGGAAAGTTCCTCCCCAAACACTTGGGCCATTGTAAAATCCTGATAATTCAAATTGTGTGGTCTTGTTTACTTTGAAGGTATTTTGCATGAATACATTGTAAGACGTTGCACGAAGATCAATGGTGTTCCCATCTTCAAATGTTGCGCGGTTATGTAAGTTGTAGACTCCTAAATTCATGTATCCTTCCCACCATTTTGCTATTGGAAGAGGGCTGCCTAAATTGAATGAAATATTTTCTTGAAAACCCAAATTCCGTGTTTGTATAAATGATCTTGCAAACTCTGTGGTATCTGTTATTTCCGTGAAGAAACCATTTGTTTTGCTGTAGCCTACAGATGAGGTAATCATGTAAAATAACGTGTGACTTAACTCCAACGCATCTGTAAATTGGGGTTGAAGGAATGGGTTTCCTCGGGAATATGAGAGCTGATCTAGTCGTGATTCAAACGGATTCAAGTCTTGGTATCGGGGCCTATCAATTCGTCTACTGTACGTAAGATTAAAAACGCTCATTTCCGATTGTTCGAAAGTTAGCGCAGCACTTGGGAAAAAGTTTGTATAGAGGCGATCTACGGCTCGTGTAGACTGTGCAGACAGAGCGGTTAATGTTCCAATTGATTGTGTGTTTTCGCCACGCACACCGAGTTGCCATCCAATTTTTTTGTATTTGCCTGAAGCATTCGCATAGGCAGCTAGAACTCGCTCTTTATAATCAAATGCATTGGTTCTGTTAGAGTCTGCTTCAAGCGACTGGCCTTCAACAAAGAAGAAATTTAGGTTGTTGTTTGTGCTGACTTGAGTGGCTTTTAATCCAGCTTCCCAACTTATATTTTTCCATTTGAAGTCATAGTCTAGTTTTCCAACCGTGAGTCCAATAATGGTTTTTGTGTTATTCTGAAAATTGTCTTCGCTCAGTGGAGCTCCATATGGTGTTACATAGGCATTGGGTTGAAAATTGTTATTTTGGATGTTGAATCCTCCGTACGAAAAATCAGCAATAAGCGTTTGTTCATTCTTTCCTTTCCATTGATAATTTATTGAGGCTGAGGCATTGTTACGAATGCCTCTGTTGTCAGATAGGGCCTCAAGTGTAGAGTCTTGAATTATACTAATAATGGGTGTAGAACTGTGACTGTTCGACATCTTATTGCTGAAGTTTCCATTGGCAGAAAATCCAATGCTGTGTTGTTCATTGATGAAAACATCAACTCCCGTTTTAAAATAATTCGTTTTATCTAGGCTGTGAGTGAATGTCTCTTGATTAAATGCAATATCATTCTGTACTTTGAAAAAGCGCATATACCCCCAATCTTCATCAAAATTGTTTCCGTAATTGATATAGAGATTACTTTTTTCACCGCGCTTATTGAAATTTACAGATGCGTTGGTTTTGCCGTAAACCTGATTGGCATAACCTATTGAGATATTTGCATTTTGTCCAATGTTTTTATTTTTTTTCATGATGATATTCATGATACCTGCTGTGCCTGCCGCATCGAATCTGGCAGATGGGTTGGTAATGATCTCAATTTTCTCAATTGATGAAGAGGGGGTGTTTTTTAAGAAATCAGCCAATTGATCGCCGGTCAATGGAGAAATTCTACCGTCTATGTAGATGGTAATTCCTGATTTTCCTTTCACTGCAATGTTGTTGTTATTATCGACCACAACACCCGGAGCTCTTCTCAACAATTCCAATGCATTGAGTCCGATGGCGTTGGTTGTTCCTTCTACATTAAATATGGTTTTATCTGCTTGAATTTGTACCAAGGGTACAGAGCTTTTAATAACCACCTCTGGTCCTGCATCAACGGAATTCAAGGAGATGTCGCCTATGTTTATGGATTTTTCTGCAGCAATGCGCATCCAAGTGGGTTGTATTCCAACTGAGTTGAAATAAACTAAGACTTCTTTCTGACTTGGAATGGTGATCGCGAAGGTACCTTCATCTCCTGAGACATCGGCTTTGATTAACGAACTATCGGCAGCATTGTGAATAGAGACGCTGACACCCGCAAGGATTTCTTTTTTACTGGCATAAATGGTTTTACCTGAAATCTGGGTTTGAGCTTGAGCAAGACTTCCTGAAATGAGAAGAACAAGGAGAAAATAAATTTTTTTCATGTGTTGCGAAGTTAGTTTGCTTCTATCCAAAGTTTCAGACTTCGTGACTAGAATTACATTGAATTCGATAAAAATAATGAATTACGCATGTTGCGGTTCGTGCCTTGAACCAAACCTTGTCCGAAAGATTCTTTGTCAGGATTAAAAGGTGTTCCATCGTTTTTAGCTAACCTATCTGCTGTGCCCATTGCAATTACAGAATCTGTTTTAAATATGAAAACACATAATATTGCTTTTGCTAATTCAAATGTGAGTAAGCAAAATAACAATAAAACAAAAATTGATGATAACTATGAAATGTGACTACTATCAATACTATTCTCAATCTTATAGGCACTCTTGAAATCTCGTAATTCCACGGTGATATTTTTATTTTTAGCACCGTGATTTGTAAAGTTTTTTATCAGTTCTAGTACATCATAATCAATATAGACAGTGTTTTT
>VGFR01000037.1 GCA_016868835.1 Bacteroidota bacterium
AGATGGAGAATAAAGATTGATTCACACAATTCGCAACAATTGCCACTCCTTTTAATTAATTCTGTTTCTGCGCTCATGCGAGTTTCGTTTCAATGAAATCAATGAATGAATGAATAACTTTAATATGGATCTCTTGAATTCTGTCTGCATATCCATTCCAAGGAACTCTTACCTCCACATCGCACAAAGGAGCCAATTTACCTCCATCTTTTCCAGTTAAACCAATTACAAAAATTCCTTTGGCTTTTGCGGCCTCTGCAGCTTTCAAAACATTGGAAGAGTTGCCACTTGTTGAAATAGCAACCAACACATCTCCATCTTGACCCACGGCTTCAACCATTCGAGAAAAAACAAAGTCATATCCGTAATCATTTCCAACACAACTCATGTGTGAAGGATCTGAAATACTCATGGCAGCCAATGCAGGCCTGTTCTCTCTGTATCGGCCTGATAGTTCTTCTGCAAAATGCATAGCATCACACATGCTCCCTCCGTTTCCACAAGACATAATTTTCTTTCCCAATTGCAACTGTCTTGCGAGTAATTCACTTCCATGTTGAACACTCAATAAAAACTCTTGAGAATTCATAATGGTCTGAAGCAGTTCTTGTGCTTCTCGGAGATGTTTTTCAATGACCGTCATTTGTTCTTTTTTAAAAAATAGTCCACCCAAAAATCAAGTTCTTTGGTATGTTCTTCATATTGTTTTCCTGTTGCAGGTCCATAAAAACCCGTCCAGATTCGCTGAACAAGGCCATTCTGATCTACAAGCAATAATGTTGGAAAAGACATCATGTGATTCAGTTGGTTAAACGTCTCCTTCGCATCTTTCTGAGGCCCCTCATTTCCCACACCAAAATAAATACTATACGGCATTCCAAGCTGTAATGCCTGATTTTTGACACGTTTCAACGATTCTGAATTGTACCCGTTTCGTTCAAAGGTTACAGGAATTACATTCAAACCACGCGCATTGTATTTCTTGTATAAGTCAATGACAAACTTTGACTCATCTGTGCAATTTGGACACCACGTCCCCATGATTTGAACTAGTGTTATTTTTCCCTTCCATTCCTTCAACCCGAATGTACGTTCGGCACCCTTCTCATCTAAAACTTGAAGACGAAGTTTTTCAGTTGGATTTTTCATCCAAGTAAGTGTATTCGTAGCGTGCAGGGTGTAGGAGGGGTCAACCACTGCAGTATACCCCACTTTATAGTGCATTCCACTCCTGAAAACACCGTGAATAATTTCCTTATTATTCAACTGCCCTTCAATTTGAAACAGATGCGTTCCATCAAATGCCGACAAATAAAATTTGTTGTTCTGCAGCCATTCTCCTTGTAAAAACCGATAATCACCGGTTTCTGTTAGCACTGTTCCATAAAGAGGGGTATTTATTCCGTTTGTATAATTCAGATACAAAATGGCTGGAATGGAATCATCTTCAAACTTCATTTTAAACCGAAGTTCAATTGGCACATGAATTCGGGTATCGGTTTCTTTTTCTTGAGCACTTATGAGATGAAACGGAATACTGTAATTTCCTTTTCTCGACGGATCAATCCACTCACCCGAAATATTTCCCTTTACTTTCTTCCCTTTTATATAGGTTGAAAATAAAGGCATCTCTGCCTGAAACGTACTGTCTTGATTCCAATGAATATCTAGATCAATTCGTTCTGTATTATTTACAATTGTCCACTTCACGAGTGACTGCATCTCGAGCCGGCATTTGATTTCAGAAAAATCTTGCTTCATTTCAAAAATCAAATCAAAATTTTGTGCAGCAGCAACATTCGCAATGAGAAGAAATACAAAGAGAAGATGTTTCATCTATTACAGATCGAATTTTATACCTTGCGCCAAAGGCAACGAGGTACTATAGTTTATTGTATTTGTTTGTCTTCGCATGTAATTTCTCCAAGCATCTGAACCGCTTTCTCTTCCCCCTCCAGTTTCTTTTTCACCACCAAAAGCACCTCCTATTTCAGCGCCACTTGTTCCAATATTTACATTCGCTATACCACAGTCTGAACCCTCACAAGATAAGAATCGTTCTGCTTCACGCATGTTGGTGGTCATGATAGCACTTGATAATCCTTGATGAACACCATTCTGCATGGCAATTGCTTCATCCAAGTTGGAATACTTCATAAGATAAAGAATTGGAGCAAACGTTTCAGTTTGAACAATCTCCAATGAACTATCCTTTACTTCTGCAATGCATGGCTTAACGTAACACCCACTTTCAAAACCTTCACCCGTGAGAACACCGCCTTCGACCACAAAATGTGCGCCCTCAACTTTGGCCTTTTCAATGGCATTCAAATATGTATTTACGGCAAGTTGATCAATAAGTGGGCCCACATGATTGTTGCTATCCAACGGATTTCCTATTCTCAATTGACCATAGGCTGCAACCAATTTTTCTTTTACCTCATTATAAACAGATTCATGAATAATTAATCTTCGCGTAGATGTGCACCGCTGTCCAGCTGTTCCCACTGCACCAAATACAGCACCGATGATGGTCATTTTCAAATCGGCATTTTCAGTCACAATTATGGCATTGTTTCCACCCAACTCTAAAAGTGATTTTCCAAAACGTTGGGCTACTGTTGCTCCAACCATTCTTCCCATTCTGGTGCTTCCTGTAGCAGAAATAAGCGGAACACGCGTATCAGCCGTTAACCATTCTCCAACTTCAACCGCACCTGTAACAATGGAAGAAATTCCTTCTGGTAAATTGTTTTCAGCTGCAATTTCATTCCAAATGTTCTGACATGCTATGGCACACAGAGGTGCTTTTTCAGAGCCCTTCCAAACACAAACATTTCCGCAAATCCAAGCCAAGGCAGAGTTCCAACTCCACACAGCCACTGGAAAATTAAATGCTGAAATTATTCCAACAACACCAAGTGGGTGCCACTGTTCATACATTCTGTGACCAGGGCGTTCACTATGCATGGTAAGACCATACAGCTGTCTAGAGAGTCCAACTGCAAAATCGCAGATATCGATCATTTCTTGAACCTCACCCAAACCCTCTTGAAGACTCTTTCCCATCTCGTACGAAACAAGCATCCCCAATTCGTTTTTGTAATCTCTGAGACGATTTCCAAACTGACGTACAATTTCACCTCGTTTAGGTGCTGGTATAAGTCTCCATGTTTTATATGCCTCTTGAGCAGTTGAAATAACTCGCTCGTAATCTTCTTTTGTAGTAGTGCGAACTTTCGCAATTTCACTTCCGTTCACCGGAGTGTATGATGAAAGAAGCTCCCCAGCTGAGAAAAACTCTCCTCCCGTGCTTGTTCCTAAATTCTCTTCTCTGATACCCAATTTTACAAGTACATCTTGCATTTCCATTTGTTCAATATTTATAAATTCCGTCAACAAATGTACAACTTCACATGAGGACTATGATGAGTTTTCTTACATTTGAGTATGCGAAAATTCAGTCTTTATTTTCTTCTGAGTTTTTATACCCTATGCTCTTTTGGAGTAGAGGCGAAACTGCATTTTTGTTGCGGTCATTTACAAGAAGTTCATTTTTTTGAATTTGAAAGCCATTCCAACCAGCATTCAGAACATGCAAATTGCTGTCACAAAAAGCACTGCAGCACCGATGTACAAATTCAACTGCAGCACACAGATCAGCACACCAATAGCCTTGATTTTATTGAAATTCAGGCACAAATTGAATTAGATACACATTGTTCAAATACCATTCTAATTGAAATTCAAAATTCTCTATCCACTAACTGTTCAAATTCCAAGGAGGATCCGCCCCCTCAACGGAATTTTTACGACATATTTTGTTGCAGAAAAATTGATGTCTTGCTGTTGAGTTAATTCAAAAAAAGCAATTATTCAATCTTTAAAAACAACAAAATGAAAAAATTAATCTTCCTATTATTCTCAATTATTGCACTCAGCTCTCATGCACAAAAGAGTACAAGAGAGACCACCTCATTCTGGGTTGCAGGGGCATGTGGCATGTGCGAAAAAACCATAGAAAATGCTGTGGATGTAAAAGGTGTTTTCGCCCTTGACTATGATTTAAGTTCACATCGACTCACAATTACGTATAGACCCCATATCATTAGCCTGAAACAGATTCATGATTTAATTCATGAGGCAGGTTATGATACAGAAGCGTGTGTTGCAACGGATGAACAGTATAATCGCGTTCATGGCTGTTGCAAATACAGAACTTTACCTGTTCACAAATAATCCAAACATCATGAAAAACTTCGCACTGACAATTTCCATTGTCCTGACAAGCTATTTATGCTTTGGACAAATTACAGGCAAGGTCACCAACAGTAACAATGAACCGCTCATTGCTGTCATCTATTTCTCAAATTCACAATCGGGCACAACTTCAAATGCAGATGGTTATTTTTCACTTGGAATTCCGACTAGAAGCAATTGGCTAATTTGCACCGCAAATGGATATTTCAAAGACTCGATATTCGTGGAGTCGAATTCGATCAAGCAAGAGTTAAACTTACTTTTCAAATTAAATACAGACAACACTTTGGGCACGGTTGAGATTTATGATCATGATGGTGGAACACACATTAGCGGTTTAGATCCACAAACCTTTCAAATTTTAAACGAAAAAGAATTGTGTAAAGCAGCGTGTTGTAGCCTATCTGAAAGTTTTGAAACCAACGGTTCTGTTGATGCCTCATTCACAGATGGAATTACGGGAACTCGACAAATTAAAATGATGGGGCTCGATGGAAAATTCACGCAAATACTCTTTGATAACATGCCTGCCGTATGGGGGCTATCCAGTGTATACGGATTAAGCTATTTGCCGGGACCTTGGATTAATTCCATTGCCATTGCCAAAGGAACAGGAGCTGTAATGCATGGATATGAAGGTGTTTCAGGACAAATCAACGTGAGACACAAAGATGCTACTATGAAAGAAAAGTTGTTTGTCAACACATACGCCAGTAGTGCAAGCAGATTGGAGTCTAATGTGCTTTGGAATAATGCAGTAAATGAACACACTGCCATGCAGGTTCAAACACATGTGGCGCAAGCTCAACACGTTTTTGATACCAACGCAGACGGATTCATAGACAACCCCTTATTTCGGAATGGTCTTGCACGTGTTGCGCTCCAATATTCAGGCGAAAAAGGCTTGAATGGAGAATATGCGGTTTCCATTGGAAGTTATTCTTCGAAGAGTGGACAAGCGAAATCTTTTCAAGAAAATGTTCCTGCCGGATTTCTTTGGACATCGGGGACCCTGTCAGAACATATGGAATTCACTGGAAAAACAGGTTTTGCATTCGATGAATATGGGAATACAAGTATTGGTAGTCAAATTACGCTTGGTAAAACAGATGTTTCTAGTCAGTTTGGTTACAGAGATTATTTAGGTAATCAAAATTATGCTCGAATCAATTTACTTTTTAGTCATGAAATCATTGAAGAGACATCAATAACAGCAGGTGTTTCAGGACAAAAAGATGATTATGAAGAAAATCTTCAAAACATTGGCGGAACTTCAATCCTAATTGCAAATAGAACCGAACTAACATTCGGTGCGTTTACCGAATTGAATTCTACTATCAAAGAACGTCTCCAAATTATTCTTGGTCTGCGTGCAGATAAAAATAACATCTATGGAAATTATCTTACCCCACGAGGGCATATGAGATTCAGTATTACAGAAAACATGAATGTTAAGTTATCTGCTGGCAAAGCATACCGCTCTCCGCAGATTATTATGGATAATCTAAGTGCACTTGCCGGAAATAGAGTGTGGAATGTAAACAACTTAGGAATTAGCTATCCATTCGCATTGAACATGGAGGAGGCCAATACTTTTGGGTTAGCTTTTGTAAACAATATGAGGTGGTTCCACAGAAATGCAACGTGGTCTGTTGACGCATTCTATTCCAATTTCAAAAATCAAATCGTAGCCGATTATGAGACTAGAGGTGAGTTTTATCTCTATAATTTAGATGGAAAGAGCTTTTCCAAAGCTATTCAAACAGATCTCACTTTCAGTCCTTTGAAAAGAACCGAATTTCGTTTTGCTTACCGCTGGTTAGATACAAAAACCACATATAGAGGAACGCTGAAAGAACGTCCTTTGGTCGCACAAAATAGATTCTTTATGAATGCCTCCTATTCAACGAAAGAAAATGCCAAAGGAAGAAAACTAAATTTCGATTTTACAGCAAGATGGTTGGGACAGCAACGATTAGCCATTTTACATGACACAGCAAGCATGGAAGAAGTTGAGTATAGTCCTTCTTATTGGACCTTAAATACGCAAATTGCATTTTTCATTCAATCGAACTTGGAAATTTACGTGGGAGGAGAGAACTTAACCGGATACATGGCACACCATCCAATCTATCTCTTTGAGAATGTTGAATCTCAATATTTCGATGCATCTCAAGTATACGGTCCCATGTTCGGAGCCAATTACTACATTGGTCTTCGCTGGAGAATAGGAGAAAATAAAGAGTAAGGGAGTTCCCCTTACTCTTTAATTATTTTTCCTGAATAAATACCTGCATCATTTTTTATTTGAATGAAGTAGGTCCCAGATGCTAACGCTCTTAAATCCAGACTGGCCTTATTCATGGCCGAAGATTGAGCCACTTGGTTTCCGATTAAATCTGTAATGGTGTAGGTAAAATATCCCTGGAATTCAATATTCACCTGGTCTTGAGTGGGGTTGGGATAAATGGAAATCGATTCTTTCGATTCATTTCCAACTAACTCTAACCAATCATTGATATTGTAGGTAGTATTTGTAATAATGGCCTCATTCCAGTCAAAATAGATATAGGCAGTATTGGTAATTTCACTGTATACTGGGTTACCTGCATTTTCACGGATACGGAAGATGAGGTGACCCTGGCTCAACTCCTGACTTACACTGCTATCGGGTAACCAAATGTTGTTGAATTCAAAGCGTAATACCCCGTTGCCAAGATGAACAATTTGCATGTCATGTGTCGTTTGTAAAAGTTCAAACGTTGACCAATCCAATTCTGCATCTAACGTATCCAATATATAGATGTTCTGAGCAGGGGCAGTTCCTGTATTTTGGAAACGAATGGTGTATTGCAAAACATCATCTTGCCACACATCAATGGTTTCAGGAGCGTATTGGTTTCCATATGTTTCATGGAACGTTTCTTTATACACAGATTTATCATTCGGATCATAGCTATTACCTAAAATCTGCAACAACCCGCCGCTATTGTTGTTTGTGTAGCAATCTTCCGTCTCTGTTGCTGTAATGGTTGAAGAGAAAATATGCTGTGCACCGTTAACTAACCCACTTGGAAGATTAAAATAAAGATAATCTGTGGTTGTAAACCAAGTTTGGTTCGAAGAGATGGTCCAGGTAATTGTATTTCCGCTAATGACATAATTCGAATTTTGTATTGACGATGTCACCAAGCTTACATCAGAAGGCCATGTCATTGTTAAGACATAATCTGTAGCTCCGGGTCCATAATTTCCCCAATTCAAGCGAATAATTGCTGTTTGATTTTGATAATAGCCACTCCATGGGGTAATGGTGGTCCAAAGGTCTGAGCACAGGGTAACAGAGCCTCCACAGTTCACTGCAATGGCAAGAGGTTGAGTAATACCACTCCAGCTTCCCGCAATAGTATAGAAATTATTACCAGGCAACGTGTAGTTGTTGTTGGATAACCAATTTTGATCCACTTGCGCCAAAGCTGCGCTGGTAACACCATAAATGGAACCACAGTATGAGAAATATCCCGATGAATCGGAGTATACCGTGATAGCAGTTTGATTGGTGGTCCAACCTAAATGAATAGGAGCGCTTGCTAACGGCATTTCACCTAGATTCATAATTCCATTTCCATTCATATCGCAGAATACAAATCCGCTGTAGCACAAGTACGGGAATGGATTTGCGTTTCCACACTGCAACGGAATATTGAATAAAGGGGCTGTTGGTTGTGACTGACAATCATAACCCAGTGTAACATAGAAGGGTGATGTGGAAGTATACCCCATGTTCGCCAGGTAGTTCGGGTTAATTGAAATAACAATTGAATCACCTGAAACTCCCGCTAAATCAACAGAGTAATATCCGTTGGTATTTGTGGTTGTTGAGATTATCCCTCCATTGTCGGCATTGGAAACAGTTAATGGCACATTACTCAACACCAACTCGCCACTTTCATATGTGCCATTTGAATTTGAATCGCAAAACAGGTAACCACCTTGACACAAATATCCACTTGAAACTTGGAAAGTATCACAAACACTGTACGTACATCCGTTTGCAAATTCTGCATTCAAGCAGGCTACAACGTAGCTTGCACCAAATGTTGAAGTTAAATATGCATTCGCTTGAGTCGAGTAAATTCCGCTTCCAATAGGAGCACCGTTGGCATTGTATGGTGTTACAACCCAACTATAGATTGAAATATTACTCGTTGTAGCAGAATAGATGTACATGCCATTCGGAACTGCGGATTGTACTATGCTGGTCCAACAAGGGCCTCCTGAACATGTCAAAGTGAATGCGATGGTATAGGCTCCATAACCGTTTGACCAAAACTGATTGTACCCGCCTGTGACCACATAACCATTCTGGGCTAACCAGTTGGGGTCTATGGTAACAGTTGTATTACCGCTTGGAATACCATATAACGTGGCAAGCTGACCACTGTTCGATAAAAATCCTGAGACACTCACGCCGGTAAAATCATTTGTTACCCAAATTGGGATAGCACCGTTGATAGAGCCCTCATAATTTCCATCACCATCACAATCTAGACTTGCTATACCATACAATTGAATAGAGCACCCTCCAATGGTCACAGCCACTGTATCTGAGGCGCTGCTTTGATTTTGAGGATTGTAAATTGTTGTAACAATTGAATAAATTCCTGGCGCCATGTAATTGTGACTTACAGCAGGGGAAACGGTAATGACAGTACCCACAGAACTTGTACCTCCGTTATGATTTGAGGCGGTTCCATCGCCCCAATCAACGGCTATTGCAAATTGAAATCCTATGAAATTCGACCCTTGTATAACATGGTCAATCTCCGCTCCGGTTGAAGCCGTTTGCGGGTTTATCGCAGCAAATGACATGGATATAGTAGAGTCACAATAGTAATCTACAATTGAGGAACTTTGTGGCTGAAGGCCCGTAATTTGAAATCCTTGACCAAAGATTTGAACAGATAAAAGGGAAAATAGCGATAAAATAAAAATGCGCATGTGATTAAGGTTTGAATGAAGACGATCATAGAAGCTAATTAGTTGCTTTACAGCCTAGAATTGACAATTTCTTCTAGCGCATCAATCCAAATTTCTGAATCGTTCAAACTGGGAACCAATTGAATTTTTTCTCCACCCAATTCTTCAAACAATTCCTGATACTCTTCTCCAATTTCAATGGTGGTTTCTAGGCAATCAGCCACAAACGCCGGTGAAAACACCAATAGTTTCTTCGCTCCCTTCTGAGCTTGCTCTCGAATAACCTGATCTGAAAATGGCTCTATCCAACCCTTACCCAATCTGCTTTGAAAACAAACTGTATACCGCGATTCATTGATTCCCAATCCCTGAGCAATTAAGCGTGTAGTAGCGAAACAAGTTGCCTTATAACAAAGAAAATTCTCATCGTTTATTTCAGATTCACAACTGTGATTTCTACACTTATTGTCCTTGTAAATTTTATCTAATTGACGTTCTGGAAGACCATGAAAACTGAACAAAATATGGTCATATTCATTCAAATTAAATTGCTGAGCATTGTTCACATAACCTTGAATATACTTGGGGTTATCATAATATTGCGAGACAAATTTCAATTCGGGAATGGTCCACCATTTCGAGACCAACGCCATTACTTTATCATGCACGCTGCCCGTTGTTGCAGAGGCATATTGCGGGAACATGGGAACAACTATGAGCTGTTCAGGTGCCCATTCTTCAATATCAGCAAGCACTTTATCTAAGCTTGGAACCTGATATCTCATGGCCAAAAATACTTTCGTTTCATTCTCATCATAACGCGCTTGCAATTGCTCTTTGTTCCTTTTTCCGTAGTGAATCAAAGGCGAACCGTTTTCTGTCCACAGTTCTTGATACACTTTCGCACTTTTTCTATGACGGAATGGAACAATAATTCCATTCACTAGAATTGCTCTTCCAATGGCATTGATATCAATGACTCTCGGGTCGTTTAAAAATTCGGTTAAATACCGATATACGGCACCCGGAGTTGGAGCATCGGGGGAACCTAAATTCACTAAGAGAACAGCTGTTTTTTTCATAATCCGTTTGCAAAGAAAGAACAATTCAAATAGCCTCATGTTCAAATGTGTATCTTTGAGCGCAAAATTGCACGCATGCTCAGATCAATGACCGGCTATGGAAAAGCCGAACTGCAAATGGAATCGAAAAAATTCTCTGCAGAAGTTCGATCACTCAACAGTAAAGGTTTGGACTTAAATGTTCGCGTTCCAAATCTCTATCGAGAACACGAATTAACCATACGTACTTCATTCGGTGAACGTATACAACGAGGCAAAGCTGAGATTTCTTTGTACATCGAAAATATTGGTGGAGAAAGACGGATGCAGTTCAATACAGAACTTCTTGATCAATATTACAATGAACTTGTAAATTGGACTTCAGACAAAAACCTAGGACACTCAGACATTTTAGCTACAATTATGCGTATGCCAGATGTCACAAAAGTTGAACAACCCGAACCAAATGAGCACGAGTGGACCGCATTACTCGACCTCATTCATAAGGCATATTTAGCGTTCGAAGCATATAGACATTTGGAAGGCGCAAAGCTGAAAACAGAATTTGATATGCGTATTGCGAACATCATGAGCCTTCGCTCTTCGCTTATTGCTCCCATGGAAGAACGAAAAGAAAAAACTCGAGAAAAATTGAGAGCACAAATAGACGAGTGGGTTGGGAAGGAAAAACTCGATGAAAATAGATTCGAACAAGAACTTATATATTACTTGGAAAAGCTTGATGTTTCAGAAGAGCTACAACGTCTGCAATCGAATTGTGAAATGTTCACAGAAGAACTTAACGGAGCAGCTCAAGGAAGAAAACTTGGATTTATTTCTCAAGAAATTGGAAGGGAAATCAATACCATTGGATCAAAAGCAAATGATGCAACCATGCAACGCATGGTTGTTGAAATGAAAGATGAATTGGAAAAAATAAAAGAACAAATAAACAATGTTCTCTAGTCAAGGCAAGGTCATTATATTTTCCGCACCAAGCGGAGCAGGCAAAACCACACTTGTTCGGCATTTGTTGGGGATAGAATCACTTGCATTGTCTTTTAGCATTTCTGCAACGTCAAGGTCCATTCGGGGAGGGGAAGTAGATGGAAAAGATTACTATTTCCTCTCTGATATTGAGTTTGAAAAGAAAATTCAATTGGGTGCTTTTTTGGAGTGGGAAGAAGTATACGCAGGTACAAAATACGGCACACTCATTTCAGAAGTTGAACGCATTTGGAAAAACAACAAAACGGTTATTTTCGATGTTGATGTGGTTGGCGGATTGAGATTGAAATCGATTTTTCAAGATTCTGCACTTTGCTTATTTGTTCAACCTCCCAGTGTCGACGCATTGCATCAGCGTCTTGTGGCTCGATCAACCGAATCTGAGGAAAAAATTCAACAACGCGTCGCAAAGGCGGAAAAAGAGATGGCCTTTGCAAATCAATTTGATGCGATATTAGTCAATACTGATTTAGATATTGCCAAAAAAGAAGCTGTAATTCTTGTTTCTGATTTTCTGAAAAAATGAAAATAGCCCTGCTTTTCGGATCATTCAATCCCATACACCTAGGACATTTACAAATGGCTGAAGCCGCCATTAAATATGGGGTTGACGAAGTATGGTTTATTCCTTCACCACAAAACCCGCTCAAAGATTTAAAAGAACTTATTGATATTGAAGAGCGTCTGGCCATGGTAAATTTGGCAATTTCAGGTTTCGAAAATTTCAAGTTGATTGACCTCGAGAAACATCTTGAAATTCCCTCCTATACGTACAAGACACTTCAGGTTTTATCTCAACGGTATACACACGAATTTTTTATTCTTTGCGGAACAGATGTCTTGCATCAACTTCCCGCATGGAAAAATGTAAGTCTCATTCTGGAAAACTATTCATTTCTCGTTTGCCAAAGAGAGGTTGAATCGGAATGGCCCGAGAGCCTTCAATCTTATCAAGATAAATTCATCTTCATACCCTTTGAACAAAACTCCCTTTCAGCAAGTAACATCCGCTTGAAGCATTGCATTTCTCTCATTCCATCTGTTGACCGCTATATCCTTGAGAAGCATTTGTATGGTTTTTAAACGGGGCTTTCAAACCCCCGTGGGATGGATTTCAGTAGAGATAGAAAATGATTGTATTTCTCGCCTTGATTTCCAAGAAAATCAAAGTGAACATGAAGGAGAGCATGCCCTTTTCTTGGAATGTGAAAAACAATTGCAAGCCTATTTCAATGGTGAATTGGAAAAATTCAACTTGCCCGTTTGTACCTCAGGTACACCTTTTCAGATTTCTGTATGGGAAGAACTCAAGAAAATTCCATTCGGTACTACCGTCTCTTACCTATCTATTGCCAAACGCTTGAACAATGAAAAGGCAGTTCGCGCTGTTGGTCAAGCCATTGGAAAAAACCCAATTGCCATTGTAATTCCTTGCCACAGAGTAATAGGGAAAAACAATGCATTAACGGGCTTTGCAGGTGGTCTTGATCGAAAAAGGAAATTGTTGCAGCTGGAAAACTTTGAATTATTTCCCTTAAATTCGAATTAAATCTTAACCAATGGAAAACGAAATTACACCCGCAACTGATCAAATATTCGATAACCACAGACCATGGGACATGGAAAAAAACACCTTCTCCATGTTGATGTATTTGGCTTTGATATTTGGATTGTTGGGTGCCATTTTAGCCATTGTCATGTGGGCTACAAACAAAGAGAAAAGTCCATTTGTAGACTCACACGGTAAAAACATTTTGAACTGGTTCATTAGTTCTATGATTTACATTGTAGCATCCATTATTCTGGCCTTTTTCTGCATCGGCTACTTACTTCTTTTTGGCGTTGCCATAACACATTTAATTTTCATCATCATGGGAGCAATCAAAGCAAACAACGGTGAGACTTTTAAATTTCCTTTGGCCATTCCTTTTGTGAAGTAATTCGCTGAATTTCCTTTATTTTTGCGCCCGCATGGATTTAATAATTATTCCAACTTACAACGAGCGTGAAAACGTGGAAGATATGATTCATGCTGTCTTCGCACAAGGAGACAACTTCCATTTACTTATTGTTGACGACGGTTCTCCAGATGGAACAGCACAACTTGTAAAACAAAAGATGCACACATTCCCAGATCGCTTGCACGTGTTAGAGCGTTCAGGAAAATTAGGGCTTGGTACGGCTTACATTGCTGGATTCAAATGGGCCTTAGAAAAAGGATACACCTATATTTTTGAAATGGACTGTGATTTCTCGCACAATCCGAAAGACTTAAACCGCCTGTTGTCTGCGTGTAAAAACAACCACGGTGTTGCCGTGGGTTCAAGGTATGTGCATGGCGGGGGAACCATAGACTGGCCTTGGCATAGAAGATTAATTAGCAAAGGCGGAAGCATCTATGTTAACCTTATTCTTGGTCTCGGTGTGAAGGATAGTACCGGTGGTTTTGTTTGTTATTATCACGAAGTTCTGAAATCGCTAAACTTAGATGAAATTCAATTTATTGGATATGCCTTCCAAATTGAAATGAAATACAAATCAAAGAAAAACGGGTTCCAAATCACAGAGGTTCCAATACAATTTGCAGATCGAACCAAAGGCACCAGCAAAATGAGTTTAAACATTTTCCACGAAGCTTTTCTTGGCGTGCTAAAAATGCGATTTTCAAAAAAATAATTCCATGAAACAAGTAATTAAAAATGTAACAATTGTAAACGAAGGTGAACAGTTGATTAAAGATCTGTGGATTGAAAATGACATAATCAAATTCATTGTAGAACCCAATGAAATGGATCACCAGCATGCAGATGCTCTTTTCGATGGCACCGGGAAATATTTGTTACCAGGATTAATAGATGATCAGGTGCATTTCAGAGAACCCGGCCTAACGCATAAGGGCGATATTTCAACTGAATCTGCCGCCGCCGCCGCGGGCGGAGTAACCTCCTATATGGAAATGCCCAACACCAGCCCCAGCGCCGTAACACACGAATTATTACAAGCAAAATTTGACCGTGCAGAAGAAGTTTCTACTGTGAACTATAATTTCTTCATGGGTGCAACACCTGAGAATGTTAAAATTCTGGCTGAAATAAATCCCAACGAAATATGTGGAGTTAAAATATTCATGGGTTCCTCAACCGGTAATCTTTTGGTGAATAAAAAAGATGCATTAGAACTTATTTTTTCTGAAGTAAAAACCCTCATTGCAACGCATTGTGAAGATGATGAGATTATCAAATTCAATTTGAATCAACTTCAAGCAACAAACACCGAACTCACTGCTGCACACCACCCCATTATTCGCAATGAAGAAGCATGTTATGCATCGTCTTCTATGGCCGTTGAATTGGCTAAAAAACACGATGCCCGATTGCATATTTTACACATTAGCACAGCCAAAGAGCTTGAGCTTTTCGACAACGATTTACCGCTTTCTGAAAAAAGAATTACTGCCGAAGCATGCATTCATCATTTGTGGTTCACAGACGAAGATTACGCAACCAAAGGCAATTACATTAAATGGAATCCCGCTGTTAAAGGCGTATTTGATCGCATGGCTATTCGCGAGGCGGTGAAAGATGGAAGAATAGATGTCATTGCAACAGACCACGCTCCGCACACAACAGAAGAAAAAGAACAAGAATTTTTGAAAGCGCCAAGTGGCGGGCCCTTGGTTCAGCACAGCCTGTTGGCATTGCTTGATCTTGTGAATCAAGGAATCTTCGATATTGAAACGGTTGTGAAAAAAACATCGCATGCCGTTGCCGAAATGTTTCAAATTGACCGACGCGGATTTATTCGTGAAGGCTATTATGCAGACCTTGTGTTGGTTGATTTAAATGAGACAACTCAGGTAACAAAAGAGAGTTTACTTTACAAATGCAAGTGGTCTCCTTTCGAAGGTCACACTTTTCATTCACGCGTACTCTCTACTTGGTGCAATGGTCAATTGGTTTATCACAATGGCCTGCTTACGGGAATAAAGGCGGGTAACCCCTTACGCTTTTGTAGGTCGTAAGAACCCTCCGAATAATAAATATCCCAATACCCCACCGTAGGGTATGCCGATACGCCAATTACTCGAAATGACACATGAACCATTGGAGATGTTTGTTTTTCTCATTTTATTTTGAACCCATTTCCTGCTATTCGTTTCAAGCTTTTCGCAACGCTCAAAGGCTTTCCACTGCTATCAGGGGTAAGGAAGAATTGTTTTGAATATTTAATTTCTCTACCTGCATTCTAATTACCTTTAACCAACCGCAACAAACCTGCGCCTATCGCGCTACAATGACATGTATTGGGTTGATTTGTTGCGCGTATAAGTAAGTTACCTGCAACCCTATTTTGCGACGTGGCAATTCAAAATCGAC
>VGFR01000038.1 GCA_016868835.1 Bacteroidota bacterium
ATAGCACGTTCAAAATCATCAAGTACAGGTAACAATTTTACGAGCACATCCTTGCTTGCTACTGACAAAAGTTCTGTCTTTGCCTTGGCACTTTGACGGCGAAAGTTCTCAAAATCAGCATACAATCGCTTGTACTTCTCTGTTAGCAACACCACTTCCTCTGACTCACTCTGCGCGGTTGCAGCAGCGTCTTCACTCTGATCTGACTGAGATTCTGGATGAATAGACTCATTCACCATTTCCTCATTTAAATCTTTATTTTCTTCATTCATATGCACTATTTTTTTTCCTCTATTCAAGGAATAGACCTTTTTCAATTTCTTGACAGGATGTCAGCCTCAAAAAAAAAGCCCCTTTCGGGGCGTAAAGATATCATGCATTTGAGCATTATTTGAATCGAGCTACATATTTATCTAACTCCATAGACAAGGCACTTCCTCTCAAATTCTTGGCTACAATAATTCCCTTTTCATCTATTAACACGTTTTGGGGAATACTTTCAATGTTGTAAAGCACTCCAGCCGCACATTTCCATCCCTTCAAATCTGAAACGTGATATTTCCAAGTGAGCTTATCATCGGCTATTGCTTTCAACCAAGCTTTTTTGTCTTGATCAAAACTTACGCTGAAAATCTCAAAGCCTTTTCCAGATTTAAATTCAGCTTTTGAATACTTCTCATAGGCAGCTACAACCACTGGGTTTTCTCTTCTACATGGTCCGCACCATGAAGCCCAAAAATCAATTAAAACCATTTTTCCGCGCAAGGAAGACAATTTCATTGTTTTTCCGTCAACACCCGCCATTGCAATTTCAGGCGCTTGATCACCAACATTCAAGCCTATACGTATTTGACTTGGTTTGTTTTCCTTGGAATTTTTCCAATTAAAGGATTGAGAAAAAATAAGTACGAGTAACGCACTAAAGAGGAGGATTGCTTTCTTCATATTCCGAATGTATTACTTTTCTTTCGAACAAGCCAAACACCTTGCCAAATCTACACCCTACGAATATCTGCCCCAAGGTCTTGAAGTCTTGATTCAATATCTTGATATCCGCGATCAATCTGATCAATATTCTGAATAACCGACTTCCCTTTTGCACTGAGAGCTGCGATTAAAAGTGAAACTCCTGCTCGAATATCGGGAGAGGACATGGTTACACCCTTCAAGGTAGATTTTCTATCTAACCCAATAACCGTTGCACGATGCGGATCACAAAGAATTATTTGAGCACCCATATCTATGAGTTTATCTACAAAAAACAAACGACTCTCAAACATTTTTTGATGAATTAGAACCGACCCTCGAGCTTGGGTCGCCGTAACAAGTGCAATGGAGATTAGATCAGGTGTAAATCCCGGCCAAGGAGCATCTGCTATTGTAAGTATGGATCCGTCTATAAAGGTGTCAATCTCATAATGATCTTGTGCAGGAATATGCAAGTCATCACCATTCACCAGATTAACCTGAATACCCATTCTACGGAAGACTTCTGGAATTACCCCCAAATCGGGATAACTCACATTTTTAATGGTAATGTCTCCTTGAGTCATAGCTGCCATGCCAATGAAAGATCCAATTTCAATCATATCGGGTAAACACCGGTGCTCCGTACCATTGAGTTGTTCAACTCCTTCAATGATCAATAAATTAGATCCAATACCACTGATCTTCCCTCCCATTCGGTTTATCATCTTGCACAATTGCTGTAAATATGGCTCGCAAGCGGCATTATAAATTGTAGTGGTTCCCTCAGCCAATGCTGCGGCCATAACAATATTCGCAGTACCGGTGACCGAAGCCTCATCTAACAGCATGTATGCACCTTTCAATCTCTTGGCTGAAACGCTGTAAAAATGAGCGTTGGCATCATAATTAAATGTTGCGCCTAAATTTTGAAAACCAATGAAATGGGTATCAAGCCTTCTTCTTCCAATTTTATCACCCCCTGGTTTCGGAATATACCCCACTCCAAAACGTGCCAACATGGGTCCTACTAACATAATACTTCCCCTCAATGCGGCGGCCTTTTTCTTGTAATCTTCAGTTGTGAGATAATCCAGATTGATATCACTCGCTTCAAAACTAAATTCTCCCTTACCCAATTTTTCCACCTTAACCCCAATATCTGATAATAAATCAATGAGTTTCAAAACATCAATGATCTCAGGAATATTCCGAATGATGATTTTCTCTTTGGTCAAAAGAACCGCTGAAATAATTTGCAAAGCTTCATTTTTGGCACCTTGAGGAACTACCGTTCCCTTCAATTGATTACCACCAACAATCTCAAATGCTGACATACCTTAATTTTTTTATCGAAGAAAAACTGAAACTCGATTCACATTTCAAAATGAAAATCAAATTATCAACGATTGAAACTGAATTACTGAATTCTAAGAACTTGAAGGGATTCGTGTCTCTGAATATGACAATTGATGTAAATTGCAGCCAAGAAGCAATTTAAACCAATATGAATAGAATTTTCCTTTTCATTTCCTTTATACTTACTCTGAGCGCAACTTCACAGATTGTAATCAACGAAGGCAGCAACAAGAATTATACAACCATTGCAGATGAGGATGGTGAATTTGAAGATTGGATTGAATTGTTCAATTCAGGAAGTACTCCCGTAGATCTTTACAATTTCAACCTTACAGATGACCTGAACCAACCGTCCATGTGGACTTTCCCACATTACACTCTCAATCCAGGAGAGTACCTTGTTGTTTTTTGTAGTGAAAAAAATAGGTTTCAAACTGCTCCATTTACCACTGTTGTCACCAACAACAACTTTACGCCCACAACAGGATGGAATCAACACAACTTTACCACTCCATTTATATGGGACGGTGTTTCAAATATTGTAGTGAATACATGCTCATACAGTAATACCGGATATATTGTTAATTCCCAGTTCAATCAAACCAACCAACCCTATACTGCAACAACATTTTCGTATGTCGATTACAGCGAAGCGGCGTGCAGTGCGAACAATGGGGGAACATCGACTTGGAGACCAAATATTCGATTGAATAATACCACAATTGGAACCGGTACTTTACAAAATTCACCTACAGATTACCCAGCACCCTATGGGAATTGGTACTGGAGCGCCAGAAACCAAATGCTAATCAGATCGGAAGAGCTTATTGCTGCGGGCTTAACCGCTGGACCAATCAACTCTTTGTCTTTCAGTGTTGCCGCTACTGATCCAATACTCTACACCTATGTAGAGATTAGAATGAATCACACGAGTGAAACGCAAATGACCGATGTTTTTCTTGATTCCGATGGAAGCCAATTTCACACCAATTTCAAAATTAGTGGAAACGGTGAAACCGTATATTTAATTGACAATACAGGTATAGTTAGCGATAGTCTCCATGTCGATTGTCAAGCATTAGATATCAGTTTAGGATCGTATCCAGATGCTTCGGAAGTCATCTCTCTTTTCTCTATTCCAACACCTTCCAATACCAATGCAAATGTAGCGAGTGGTTATGCAGCAGCTCCTTTATTTGACCTTCAGAGTGGTGTATACAATAGCATGCAAAATGTTTCTATTTACGACCCAAATAACCCAACGGGAACAATCCGATACACGCTCGACGGCAGCACACCAAATCAAACTTCGCCCATATACAATGGCCAACCTATTCCCATTTACCAATCGAGAATTCTTAGAGCTCGAGTATATTTACCCAACATGATACCAAGTGGCGCTACAACTGCGTCATACCTGTTGAATGTAAGTCATCAAACACCTATCATCTCAGTATCTACCTCAAACAGCAACCTTTATGGTGCAACGGGTATATTTGATCATTGGGATCAAGATTGGTTGCGAGACTCACATGTGGATTACTTCGATTCAATTCCGGGACACCCATTACTTTTTTCAACCAACTCAGGTATGATGGTAGATGGCGGTGCAGGTGGAAGTCGATCACATCCGCAACACTCATTCAGACTTGAAATGGCGAATAGTGTTCTAGGGGAACAACCCATTATTTATCCAATCATTCCCAATAGACCTACGAGGAATAAATACAGTGATTTCTATTTACGTAACGGAAGCAACCAGTATCTTGTACTTCCATATAAAGATGCTTGTCAGGTGCACCTTATGTGCAATGGAAGCAATACGTATTTCTCAGCGTGGCGACCCGTTACTGTCTACATCAACGGCCAGTATTTCGGACTTTACGAATTGCGAGAGAAATACAACAAAGAAATGTTCAAGACTCTCGAAGATGCAACCAACTCAACTACAGAAATTCTATCTCTGAGTTATTGGAACGGGGGTGTTTTACGAGCCGTTGACGGAGATGTAGATAATTTTTGGAATTCCTACAATGCCTTTAACGCCTTAGATCAAAGCAACATCAACTTTTGGGATCAAGCAGACCAGTTTTTCGATTTGACCTATTATACCGATTATATTATTTCAGAGTCCTGGATGGGCAATGTTGACTGGCCATGGAATAACATCAAAATCTACCGGAGTGACGCCACAAATGGTCGATGGAGATTCGCTACCATTGACCTAGAATTAGCCCTTCAACCCAACGGTTGGACAGATTGCAATTCTGACCACATTGGTCACATGTTTGGTTCAGACACTCCGTACATCAACGTGTGGAAAAAGAGTATTCAAAACACCAAATACAAAAACTACTTCATTAACCGCTTCGCTGATTTGATGAATACGAATTATCGCGACGAGCGCATCATAGCCGTTGAAAATCATTTCTTCAATCAAACTCTAGTTGAAATGCAAAATGAATATCAGCGATGGGGAGATCCTTGGAATATTCCTGGACAAATGGATAATTTCTATAACAACCACTTGACATTCCAAGAGCAACTTTTATGTAGAACAGGACAAGTAAGAAACCACATTCAAAATGGATTTTCTCTTCCTCAACAGGTCACTGTAGAATTAGACGTTTTCCCTATTGGCGCTGGAAAAATAAAAATCAGCACCATTACCCCTGATGAGTATCCATGGCAAGGAGTCTATTTCGATGGTGTACCCGTAAAAATTGAAGCCATTGCCAATTCCGGATACGCTTTTTCTCATTGGGAAAATTCAGCATTAATAACAGATGTGAATGATTCAATTTGGGAAGATTTAATAACGAATGACAACGCTTTATTCAAAGCATTTTTCGTAAGCACGGTTGGTATAGAAGAAAACCATTCTAATTTCAGCTTGTTCCCGAACCCTACCAACGATTTCATATACATCTCTCACCCACGAATCCAGTCGAAACAACTTCAAATCAAAGTTTCAGATTTGCAAGGTCGAGTTATTCAAAATCTTAATTCCAATTCCTCATCACTTGCTTCTATTTCTGTCAAAGACCTCGCTGAAGGAATCTATATCATTGAGATTCTGGAAAACGGTGCTCGCCTTCATTCACAAAAATTTATTAAATCTAACTAGTCCACATGTCTGTCAATAAAGACGTTCGAAGGGTAACAACCCACACTCTCCAAGAAATGAAAAACAAAGGAGAGAAAATTGCCATGTTAACTGCCTATGATTATACAATGGCAGGTATTGTAGACAAGGCAGGAATAGATGTCATTTTGGTTGGTGACTCGGCTTCGAATGTTATGGCAGGCCATGAGACAACTTTACCCATTACGTTAGATCAAATGATTTATCACGCTAGCAGCGTTGTTCGCGCATGCAATAGATCTCTTGTGGTTGTTGATATGCCGTTTGGTTCTTATCAAGGAAATTCCAAAGAGGCCTTGAACTCTGCAATACGCATTATGAAAGAAACCGGTGGCCATGCTGTTAAACTTGAAGGTGGTGAAGAAATCATAGAGAGCATTAAACGCATATTAACTGCTGGGATTCCGGTAATGGGACACTTAGGATTAACACCTCAAAGTATTTATAAATTTGGAACTTATCAGGTACGTGCTAAGGAAGAAGAAGAGGCTGAACGATTGATACATGACGCGAAAATGCTCGCGGATTCGGGATGTTTCGCCATTGTACTCGAAAAAATTCCCGCTCAGCTCGCAAAACGAGTTGCTGAGTCTGTTCATGTTCCTGTCATAGGAATTGGTGCAGGAAACCAAGTAGACGGCCAAGTATTGGTTCTTCATGATATGTTGGGTATTACTGAAGGATTTACACCCCGATTCCTGAGAAAATACGCTAACCTCGGCGAACAAATGACAACTGCCTTAGAACAGTATGTCGCAGATGTAAGAAATGTTGATTTCCCGAATGAGAAAGAACAGTATTAAGCACAAGAATAATTTCAAAGCCACGAATCCTTCCGAGCAAACTACAGCTGAAAATATTCGTGTTCTGTTCGAGGACAACCATCTGATTGTAGTAAATAAACGAAGTTCAGATATTGTGCAAGCCGATCGCACAGGTGATCCTGTTTTAAGTGATATCATCAAGTCTTATTTGAAAAAAAAATACAATAAACCAGGTGAGGTTTTTTGTGGTACAGTGCATCGCATAGACCGTCCAGTTTCAGGAATTGTGGTATTTGCAAAAACAAGCAAAGCGCTTTCAAGACTCACCGCTCTTTTCAAATCTCGCGATGTTCAAAAAACGTACTGGGCTGTAGTTTCCGATGCTCCACCGAAGAATGTAGATATTGTGCGCAATTTTCTATGGAAAGACGAAGCATTGAATAAAAGCTTCGCAAGCAATCAACCGAGGAGTAACGCTAAGGAAAGTGAATTATCATATCAGCTCATTGGAAAGGGTGAACACTATTCATTTCTTGAAGTCAAACCGAAAACAGGAAGACATCACCAAATTCGAGTCACCTTATCCTCTATTGGTTGTCCTATTAAAGGTGATGTGAAATATGGTTCTAAAAGAACGAATCCGAATGGTGGAATACATTTGCACGCAAGAGAGATAGAATTTCCGCATCCGACAAAAACTAAGATTGTACGGTTAGTTGCGCCAGTTCCTGAAGATTCACTTTGGACAGCTTTTCTATCCTCTCAATTTAACTTGTGACATAGATTCCAATTCGTTCCATTGAATAAACTTATATTTGCCCACTAATTACAATGAATTATGGAAGCGAACGAAAACATCAAATGCCTCATCATTGGCAGTGGCCCCGCTGGATACACTGCAGCAATTTATGCAGCCAGAGCCGACCTTAAGCCCGTTATTTATCAAGGTCAGCAGCCCGGAGGTCAACTCATGGATACTACCGAAGTAGATAATTTTCCAGGTTATCCACAAGGAATTAAAGGACCTGAGATGATGGCTGACTTGGAAAATCAAGCCAAAAGATTTGGAACAGATATTCGAAACGGATGGGTAACTAAAGTTGATTTTTCAGGTTCGAAACACTACGTTGAAATTGATAACGGCAAGCATACCATTAGCGCTGATAGTGTTATCATAGCTACAGGAGCATCTGCCAAATGGCTCGGTTTAGAGAATGAAATTAGACTCCGCAATATGGGCGGAGGAGTGAGTGCTTGTGCTGTTTGTGACGGATTCTTTTACCGCAATCAAGAAGTTGCAATTGTGGGCGCAGGTGATACTGCGGCAGAGGAAGCGACATATCTGGCAAAACTTTGTAAAAAAGTATACATGATTGTTCGTAGCGATAAAATGAGAGCATCAAAAGCAATGCAGCATCGGGTTACTTCAACCGAAAACATTGAAGTGCTTTGGAACTCCACAACCATTGATATTCTTGGACAAAATGGTGTAGAAGGTGCAATCTTTCGTAACAGCGTTACTGGTGAAGACCGAACCATTCCTATCACCGGGTTTTTCGTGGCCATTGGACACAAACCCAATACAGATGTCTTCAAACCATTTATTGATCTAGACGAAACCGGATATATTTTGAATGTGCCTGGATCATCTAAAACAAATGTTGAGGGTGTGTTTGTTGCGGGCGACGCTGCCGATAAAACATACAGACAAGCAATAACTGCTGCTGGCACGGGGTGCATGGCTGCCCTAGATGCGGAGAGATACCTAGCCTCCAAAGGAATACACTAACAGAACGAAATAAAAAAGAGGGTCGAAATTCGACCCTCTTTTTTTGGGGTGGCTTATGGGATTCGAACCCACGGCCCTCAGAACCACAATCTGATGCTCTAACCAACTGAGCTAAAGCCACCGTCTATGAGGGCGCAAAGATAAGAACAGAAAAAGCATTCAAACAAGACTTCGTGATTTTTTTGAATTAACTTGCCCATGAAATGAAACTTCGCGTCCTTTTCATGAGCAGTTGGTTTCCAAGTAAGGCACATCCTACACTAGGAAATTTCGTACACTATCATGCTGAAGCTGTATCTAGATTCTGCGATGTAACGGTCATTTACATTGCAAAACTCCCTCATGAAAAAAATCTTTTCTTAGAAGAAGAGATAGTGAACAATGTGCGAGTTGTAAGGGTATATTACAATAAAAACGGGTTTCTTTTTTCCAATCGATTCAAAGCATTAAAAAAAGGATTAGCCCACCTCAAAAACATACACTTCAATCCAAACATCATTCATTTCAACGTTATCTGGCCTGAAGGATGGCAGGCCCTTTATGCAAGTAAAAAACTAAAAATTCCGTTTTGCATAACAGATCATTGGACAGGTTATCATGCAGATGAAAGAGCTCCATTAAATTTTATTCAGAAGTTATATATGCGATTCGTCGCAAATAAGGCTGCTATGTTATTTCCTGTAACCCAGCATATGGGAGAAGCCATGAGAAATATTGGCTTCAAAACGAAAATAACCGTCGTGCCCAACGTGGTAAATACATCTATTTTCAAACCGAATTCAGAATCACCAAACGAGTATCAATTCCTTCACATATCCCACCTCGGAGATGATCACAAAAATATTTCTGGTATACTTCGAACATGGAAAAAAGTAACAGGTCAATTCAACAATATTCATCTAAATATTGGAGGCGATGGTCCCATTGATCATTGGAAATCTGTTGCTCGCAGTTTAGAAATTCCTCCCTCAAGCATCTCCTTTTTCGGCACTTTGAGCAAAGAACAAGTAGCTCATCTAATGACACAGAGCAACTGTTTTGTATTGTTTAGCAATTTTGAAAACTTACCTTTGGTCATGATAGAAGCCATGTGCTGTGGTCTTACTGTAATAACAACTGATGTAGGTGGGTGCAGAGAATTTCTACCTTTAGATCACGGCCATTTTTTAATCAAGAAAAAAGACGAAGACGCGCTTTTGAACGCTTTTGTTCAAGCCATTGGGCAGAAGTACGATCAACTTGAAAAGAAAAAAACCATTTCTGAATATGCCTCCAAAATATTTTCCAATGAGGCTATTGGGGATCAGTTCAATACTATTTATCATTCAATTTTAAAAATAAATGCTAAATAAAACAGATGTATTCTCCATATTCAACCGAGTTCTAGCCCTTTTTTCTGGATTAGCACTTGTTGTTCTGAACATACATTTTGTTGCTGTAGAAGGGCAAGGAGCCATTGCCATCGTCAATTTCGGTATTTTAATTATCTCAACAACCAGTCAATTCGTTGGCGGAGGAGCTTTGATTTACCTTTCCAAAAAATATCCCACACACCAATTTCATGCCCCCGCAATTGTGTGGGCGTTGATATCGGCATCACTCCTTTTTTTCATTGGACAAGTTTTTGAAATTCCAGAAATTCATTTCATCACAACACTTGGTTTTCTTCAGAGTCTGGTTGTGTATTTTCAGATGATACACCTCGCCAAGGCGCGAATCATGGCATATCAGTGGATGTTGTTCACTCAATCTTTCTTAACACCTGTTGGTGTTCTTTTTTTCTATTCCTTTCTCCATGCTTCCATACTCTCATTTTGCTTAGGACTTACAGTTTCTCTCACATTCACTTTATTGGTTGCGTGCATTCAGCATCTGAATAGAAAGAAAAAACAAGAATTAAATTCAAACAAAAGTTTCAATACGCTTATTGAAGATCTTTTGAAATTTGGCGGATACAATCAATTAGCAAACCTATCACATTTAGGAAATCAACGTATCTATATCTATCTCCTTGAATCTTTGCTTCACCAAGGCTACTTATTTTCAGGCATTTTCGCTATTTTTCTCTACTTGGCAGAAGCCATTTGGACAGTTGGAAAAAGTTTATCTTCTGTTCTTACCTCGTTGGTAGCAGAGAGCAATGACAAGGTCGTTCAACTTAACATTTTCAAAAAATACATAAAACTAAGTATCATAGGAACACTCGCGCTCATTGTAATTGCATACGTATTCCCAAAGCAGTTTTTAGAGCCTTATTTCAAACAAACCACCTCGGAAATTCAATTGAGTTTATTGCTCATGTCACCCGCCATTTTGGTTCATTCCATAACTACCCCTATTTCACACTTTTTCTCTGGAATAGGTTTTTTAAAATATAATTTTCATTGTGCTTTGGCCGGCTTTACTTCCGGTTTACTATCTGCATTTTACCTTATTCAGCACTACGAATTGAATGGCGCTTTCATAGCCATTTCAATCGGATTTACAACCCAATGCGCTCTACACATATATTATTTTTTGAAGTGGAAATCTAATCTAAACCGAAAAGATTTTGAACCCCTGCAGGTCTCGCCAAAATAAAGCCTTCGGCAAACTGATAACCTGCTGGTCTTCCGAAATCTCTGGCTCTTGCACGAATAAACTCAAAGAAATCGTTTCCAGAAATTGGCGTTTCAGGCTCCGTGCTTGATGGATCATAAAATTGACTTTTATAGGCGTGAAGGATTTCAATTTTCTCATCCATGAATTCGGTAATATCTATAACAAAATCGGGCTGATTGTAATAATCTTGATTGAAGTGGTAAAACGCTTGCGGTCTCCATGCAGCATTACTTGTTTCAATTTTTGGAAGCCCTGCATAAAAACATGCGTCGGCAACAAGCGAAGCTGCTCTAGCATGATCGGGATGCCTATCTGTAAGTGCGTTGGTTAACACAATTTTTGGCCGATGCTTTCGAATTACCTCAATCACTTTCAATTTATTTTCTTCATTGGCTTCAAAAAAACAATCGGGCATTCTTAAATTTTCTCGAATGGCGATGCCCATTCGTTTTGAGGCTTCGTCGGCTTCAACAAGTCGCAATTCCCCGCTGCCACGGCTGCCACGCTCACCCATAGTTAAATCAACAATCCCTACCCTTTTATCCGCTTTGACCCATTTCAAAAT
This sequence comes from Bacteroidota bacterium, assembly GCA_016868835.1. Lineage (GTDB taxonomy): Bacteria > Bacteroidota > Bacteroidia > Flavobacteriales_D > Sanyastnellaceae > CAIZGX01. The sequence continues at coordinate 11,190 of VGFR01000038.1, forward strand.
ACAGCCTCCTACACTAATTTCAGCGTCATCGGGATGGGCGCAAATAATTAAAACGTCTAATTGATTCATCTTACAAAGGTGCTTTGTTCTTTGTAAAAATAAAATAATTTTAATGCTTACTTTTGCAAAATGTTCATGTGTCAGAGACTTCTCATTGTTTTTGGAATCTTATTGTTTTCGATTCCAGCTTTCGGGCAAGTTGACTCTTGGTATGAATTAATGTGTGACACTGTGAGTTGGAAAAACTACGATGGTCCGTTCAAAAGAAAAAAGAATGACACTCAGACGGAGCCTGCAAAAACCATTAACCTCCATCCCTATTTCTTAGACCTCAAACTATTAACTCGCTCTGATTCTCTCAAAAAACTTCCTGCCCATGCCCAGTATTTATCTTGGGACAATCAAAACATTTGGCACAAGAAAAGAACCATTACATTTCCAAATGACAGTATTCTTTTTCATCTAGTGAATGAGGATTGTGACTTTGTTTTTCCAACTGAAATGGGAAGACAAACGTCGCCTTATGGACCTAGATGGGGCAGAATGCATGCTGGTTTAGATTTGGATTTAGAAACTGGAGATCCTGTTGTTAGTGCCTTCGAAGGTTTGGTTCGAATTAGCCAATGGAGCGACTCTTATGGAAATGTAGTAGTTGTTCGACATCCGAATGGACTTGAAACTTTGTACGGACACCTCAATGAGAGAAAAGTTTTATCCGGGCAATATGTTCAAGCAGGTGAATTACTTGGCCTAGGAGGTAATACGGGTAGGTCATATGGCTCCCATTTACATTGGGAAGTAAGGTACCTCGGACAAGCCTTTGACCCGAACTATTTAGTTATTCCTAGTAAACGTTCCCTGAAATCACCTATATTTACTCTGAATCAGAAAAAATTAGACCAACCACTTGTGGCTCGGGTAGCCCCAAAACCAAGTGAAGAACCCAAAACTGATTCAAATAAAACAACCACAAAGAAGACATATACCGTTAAAAAGGGAGATACACTTGGTTCAATCGCAAGGAAAAACGGAACAACGGTAGATAAGCTATGCAAACTGAATGGATTAAAGTCAAGTTCAGTTCTCAAAGTAGGTCAGAAACTGCGGGTGAAGTAACCCTGATTTAAATCATTGAACATTCAAGCCTCACGCTTGTTTTAAACTTTATGACCAAGCGAATTGCCATCATTGGAGCCGGTTTTGCGGGCCTGTCTGCCGCCGCAAAATGTGCGCAGCTCGGATATGAAACGCATGTCTTTGAAAAGCACAGCACTCCGGGTGGAAGATGTCGTGCATTCAATCACAATGGGTTTCTCTTCGATATGGGGCCTAGTTGGTATTGGATGCCAGAAGTTTTTGAGGAATTTTTCGCTGAGTATGGTGATAAACGTGCCGATTACTATGAACTTGAGAGACTGAACCCTTCTTATCGTGTTTTCTTTAATTCTCACGAGTTTGATGTTCCAGCCAATACAAACTTGCTAGGACAGAAATTAGAAGAGATAGAACCTGGAGCAGCAAACAACTTGAAGCAATTCTTGAAAGAAGCTGAAATAAAATATGAGACGGGTATGGGCGAATTTGTGCACAAACCTTCACATTCCATCTTTGAATTTTTTCAATTCAAAATAGTCAAAGCACTTTTTCAACTGCATCTTTTTACGCCAATTTCAAAACACATTCGTAAATTCTTCAAGCATCCTGAGATCATTCAATTACTTGAATTTCCCGTACTTTTTCTCGGAGCAAAACCAAACAAAACACCTGCGTTGTATAGCCTCATGAATTACGCAGATATAGAACTAGGAACGTGGTATCCAAAAGGCGGAATGGTTGAAATACCGTTGGCCATGGAGAAAGTTGCTGTCAAACAAGGTGCTCAATTTCATTACAACTCAGATGTAAAAAAAATTATTACACAAGAAGGAAAGGTTACAGGAATTCAGGTGGGTAATGAAAACATGAAATTCGACGCTGTAATTGCCGCGGGAGATTATCACCACATTGAATCGAAATTACTCAATGTTGAGAACCAATCATACAGCCAAAGTTATTGGGAATCGAGAACCATGTCACCCTCATCTCTGCTTTTCTATTTGGCAATTGACAAAGAGATTCCTGGATTACTCCACCACAATCTTTTTTTCGATCACTCATTCGATAAGCATGCTGAAGAAATTTACGACAATCCTCAGTGGCCAAGTAAGCCACTTTTCTATGCTTGTGTCCCATCCAAAACAGACAAACGGGTTGCTCCTGAAGGGAAAGAGAATATTTTCTTACTTGTTCCGGTGGCTCCCGATATGACCAGCGATGAAAACCTCCGTGAGGAATATTTGAAAATGCTCATTGAACGATTAGAAAAACGAACTGGTGTTGCTATTCAAGAACACATCATTTACAAAAGAAGTTTTGCTCATGAAGAATTTATTTCTGAGTACAATTCGTTCAAAGGAAATGCATACGGATTAGCGAACACCCTCATGCAAACAGCCTTTCTGAAGCCAAAACTTCGTTCGAAAAAATTAGAGAATTTATTTTTTGCTGGCCAACTCACTGTTCCGGGACCAGGTGTTCCACCAAGTATTATCAGTGGAAAACTTGCAGCAAATACAATACATCAAACCTATTTCAGTAAAAGATCATGACAGGAAAACCATTGTTCGACGAAGTATCATACACATGCAGCCGAGCTACAACTCATGCATACAGTACCAGTTTTAGTTTGGGTATAAAAACGCTACACAAAGAACTGAGAGATCCCATTTATGCCATCTATGGGTTTGTCCGTTTTGCTGACGAAATTGTTGACACATTTCATGACTTTGATAAAGAAGCACTTATGGCTCGTTTCCGAAAAGATACGGTCAATGCCATTGAAGAAAAAATTTCATTGAATCCCATTCTCAATTCCTTTCAACAAACTTATCACAGATTCGGCATAGAATGGGAATTGGTAGATACTTTTCTCAAGAGCATGGAAATGGATTTAAATCCTGAAGAAATCTATGACAGAGAGAAATTTGAAACCTACATTCTTGGTTCAGCCGAAGTAGTGGGACTCATGTGCTTGCATGTCTTCGTGAAAGGAGATGAAAGTGAATACAACCGCTTGAAACCATTTGCAATGAGGTTAGGAGCCGCTTTCCAAAAAATAAATTTTTTACGCGATCTACAAGCAGATTTCAATGGTCTAGGAAGAACCTATTTCCCGAATATCAACCTCACAGATTTCTCAGAGACCGATAAGAAAACCATTGAAAGAGAAATAGGCGAAGACTTTGCAGTGGCCTACCAAGGTATTTTACAACTGCCAAAGGAAGCGAGATTTGGGGTATTGATTGCCTATAAATATTACATCAATCTTTTCTACAAAATTCAATCGCTGCCCAGCTCGAGAATAATGAAAGAGCGTGTTCGAGTTCCAAACCAAAAAAAGCTGATATTATTGGCTAAGAGCTTTGTCCAACACAATTTAAATCTCTTATGAGGTCACTTGTTTTATTTCTCGTTCTAACCTCCATTGCCAGCCCCATTTTTTCACAAGATGAAGTGTTACGTAAAATGTTTTTTGCTGCACAAACAGAATCAGCTAAAAGGGATTTTTATAATTACTGCGTGAATCTTCAGAATAAAACCAACACACAAATAGCCTATTCTGGAGTTGCAGCGGCTATGTACGCTGAAGTGGTATCAAACGTTTCTGATAAACTTCAATTTTTCAATTCAGGAAAGTCAATTATTGAAAAAAGTATTGCTCGAGATAGCTACAACCCTGAGTTAAGGTTTCTTCGTTTCAGTGTTCAAGAAAAAGCCCCAAGAATGCTCGGCTACTCTGGTAACTTGGAAGAAGATGCTGATTTAATTTACTATGCACTCACAAACGGTTACGCGAATAAAAACGATAACTTCTGGTCTACAGTCATTAAATTTATCGTTGCAAGTGGGGTTTCTGAAAATACAAAATCAAAATTCAAAAAATTATAAGATGGAATTCGTTGTGCTTGTAGACGAACTTGATCAACCGAAAGGTACCATGGAAAAATTAGAAGCTCACAAGCAAGGTCTTCTTCATCGTGCCTTTTCCATTTTCATTTTCAATTCGAAAAAAGAACTCCTACTTCAAAAAAGAGCAACTCATAAATACCATTGCGGAGGTTTATGGACCAACACTTGTTGTTCACATCAAAGACCGAATGAATCTACAATGGAAGCCGCCAAAAGAAGATTGCAAGAAGAAATGGGCATGACGTGTGAGCTTGAATCAACGTTCTCATTCGTATACAAAGCTACATTCGATAATGGATTAATTGAACACGAATTTGATCATGTGCTCATAGGTCACACAGACGCGTCTCCAGACATTAACAAGGAAGAAGTTGACTCCTTCAAATACATGGGATTAGAAGACATTCAAAAAGACCTTGAAATCAATTCACATTTATACACGCCTTGGTTCAAAATTGCCATGGAAAAACTTACGTTA
>VGFR01000039.1 GCA_016868835.1 Bacteroidota bacterium
TTCGACGTGTGAATAGATTTGGTGTCGGATACTACTCCTTATCAAACGGGGTTGAAACGACTTCACTCAACGAAATTTCAAACACCATAACGAGTGCAAACTTAAAAATGAATTATTGGAGCATTTACTATGAGCGCGTTCTTCATTTCAGTAAAAAATACGAATGGAGTGCAACTGTGCATTTGGGAAGTGGAAAAGTAGAAGGTGAATATTTGTACGAAAATGGTTCATCAGATCACTACGAAGAACCCATTCAACTTACAGAGTTTTCGTCTACCTTCTACAGACACCTCACCTATTTTATTTCTGTGGGTGGGGGAATTGGATATCGGTATACCAATAATGCTCCGGAAGAATTAAAGCCTATTTATAACGCTCCAGTTTTATTGTTGAAATTTCGTATTCAGCCACTAAAAATGGTTCGTGGGTTCTGGAACAAAGACATTCGCAAACGCTATTAACAGAAATTCATGAATGAATTAGAGGCGCAGTTTCGAATTGAAGAGTTAAGTAATCAACTTCACGAACACAACCACAGGTATTATGTTCTGAATGCCCCGCTCATCTCTGATCAACAATTTGATTTTCTGCTTCGCGAATTGGAGCAACTTGAAAATCAGTTTCCACAATTTAAAAACCCATTCTCTCCTACCCAACGTGTTGGTGGTGACATTACCGATAAATTTGAGAAGGTACAGCACAAATCTGCCATGCTTTCTTTATCGAATTCATACAACAAAGAAGAGATACAAGAATGGGCTTCTAGAGCCATTGCATTGGCAGGAAAAGAAATAGAATTTGTCATGGAATTGAAATACGACGGTGTGGCAATTGCACTTTGGTATGAGAAAGGAAAATTAATACGCGCACTAACTCGTGGCGATGGTCAAGTGGGTGAAGATGTGGTTCAAAATGCAAAAACCATTAAAGCTATTCCTATTTCTCTTTCAGGACATTTTCCGAATGAATTTGAAATACGCGGTGAGATTTTCATGCCCAAATCTGTTTTTCTAAAACTAAATGAGGAAAGAGCTGAGGCGGGTGAAGAGCGATATGCGAATCCACGAAACACATGCGCTGGTACCTTGAAACAACAAGACTCAGCTACCGTTGCAAAACGAAATTTAGACTGTTACCTCTATTTTGTTTTAGCCGAAAACTCTCAAAGTACGCTCCACAGCGAACGCGTTCAAGAGGCTGCCCAATGGGGATTTAAAGTTCCGGATGCCCGCATGCGCATGATTGAAACTTCGAAAACTGTTGATGGAATTATTGATTTCATTTCCTATTGGGACATACACAGAACCGAATTACCATTCGAGATAGACGGAATTGTAATTAAGGTGAATGACACACAACTGTGGGATGAACTTGGAATGACAGCAAAAAGTCCGCGATGGGCAATTGCCTATAAATTCAAAGCAGAAAGCGTTTCTACACAACTTGAAAAAATTACCTATCAAGTTGGAAGAACAGGAGCCATAACCCCCGTTGCGAATCTTGCACCTGTCTTCCTTGCAGGAACAACAGTGAAACGTGCTTCATTGCATAACGCAGACCAAATAGAAAAACTTGATATTCGCGAAGGTGATTTTGTTTGGGTTGAAAAGGGAGGCGAAATTATTCCGAAAGTAACGGGTGTAGATTTGAGTAAACCCAGAAGCCATTCTTCGTCACACAACTACATTACACATTGCCCAGAATGCCAAACTCTGTTGGTTCGAAATGAAGGTGAAGTACTTCATTATTGTCCAAACGAGCTAAATTGTCCACCGCAAGTTCTCGGAAAAATTGAACACTTTATTTCACGCAAAGCCATGAACATTGATGGGCTCGGCACAGAAACTGTTGCAGGACTTCTTGCTCAACGCATGATTCAAGATGCCGGCGATTTGTACACGTTACGATATGAAGAGTTGTTAGGTCTTGAATTTAATGTGGGGAGTGACGATGACATAAAGCGTAGATCGCTTCAGCAGAAAAGTGTAGAGAACCTAATTCTTGGTATTGAAAACAGCAAACAAGTTCCTTTCGAGCGAATACTTTTTGCATTAGGTATTCGACATGTTGGTGAAACTGTGGCCAAGAAAATTGCGAAAGCATTGAAAAATATTGAGGAATGTAAAAACGCCACATTTGAACAATTGCTGACAATTGACGAGGTGGGTGAAATCATTGCCGATAGTTTTGTTCATTGGTTCAAGCAAGAGAAAAACATTGTATTCCTTCAAAAACTAATAGACGCTCAATGTCAAATGTCTATTGATGAATCTGCTCATGCACTTCATTCCAATGCACTCAGTGGTTTATCTATTGTAGTGAGTGGAACATTTGAAACGTTTACTCGCGATGGAATAAAAGAATTCATTGAAAAGAATGGCGGAAAAGTAAGCGGCAGTATCTCAAGCAAAACTTCATTTGTTGTTGCCGGTGCCGATATGGGTCCTGCTAAATTGAAAAAAGCCGAAGATTTAAAAATTACAATTTTGAGCGAGCACGACTTGCGTTCAGTGGTGGGTTAGAGTATCAACGCAAATTCCAATATCACAAAAAATAAAACTTGTGTGAATCCGTAAAGCAGTGCGTTGTTGTTTTTATTTCTAAAAAATGTAAACGTGAACAATGCAAGTAAAAACGATACACCCCACCAAGCTATGAAGTTCTGCAAGGGTGCATATTCTCTATGTGTGAAAGACCAATAATCCAATTGTGGGGCTACTAGTTCCAATAAGAAGTCATACATAGTCATTAACGTTGCTACCAGTAAGGCGCTGTAAAAACGCTTGTTTACATGTAGTAAATGTGTTACCACTTGCTGAGATATGAGCAGCAAAGCCGCCCAATTTAATCCAATGACAACAGGCACCTCGAAAAGCTTTGGACCCAAATTTTCGCCATAAGCATACAGACCGAATAACAATCCTGTCTTGACGCCCACAACTTCTATGGCAAAACCTGCGAGTGCGGCCAGCAGAAAAGTCATGAAACGCTGCCATTTGAATTCATTAAAAGAAAAAAGTAAGATTAAACTACAAATACCTAAAGAGACAAAACTCATTGGCAGAAAACGATCTTGCATCCAAATAATGCCCAATAGTCCGAAGAAATGAACAATGACAATTATAAATCCTAGCGTTCTATTCATGAGCTAAAATATGCTGTTCAACCATTTTTGCAGAAAGCATAGCCAAGGGTACGCCTCCACCTGGATGAACACTTCCACCTACAAAATAAAGATTTTTAATTTCCTGACTCACATTGGCGTGTCTCTGAAAAGCAGAATAAGCAGAGTTCGAAGCATTACCATATAACGCTCCTAAATGAGACGACGTGTCTTGTTGTATTCCTTCTGGATTCCAAATGCGCTCACATACTATATGTTCTTCAATCGAAGTGCAAAGCATACGCTCGAGCTTTGAAACAATATTTCTTCGCGCCAGCAGTTCAAGACTTTTCCAATTTTGCTCTGATACACAGGGAGCATTCACCATAACAAACCAGTTCTCACATCCCTGTGGGGCGTCAGCTGCAATATGCTTGCTAGTAATGTGAATGTATACCGTTAAATCTTCATGTAGCGTTTTATCTTCAAACAAACATTTGAACTCCGATTCATAGTCACGTGCAAAGAAAATATTGTGCACATTCAACTGATCGAATGTGCGATTCATTCCCCAATAAAAAATGAGTGCACTTGACGATTTTTCTTGATTCAGCCATTTCTCTGGAGCCTTTACTGAAGGTAAGAGTTGTTTGTATGTGCCATGAACATCCATGTTGCTTACAACCAAATCTGCTGAAATGATGTTTTGATTCCAAAGGCGAATACCACATACTTTCTGCTTATCTAAAACAATCTCGCGAACACCCATACCGTAGTGAAACTCTACGCCATTGCGCTCCGCCAATTTCGATAATGCATAAGGGATGAAAAACATTCCTCGCTTGGGAATAAAAGCGCCAATGCCATGTTCAACATGGGGCATCAATTGCATCATGGCAGGCGTAGCATAGGGAGAGCTACCGTTGTAGGTTGCATAGCGAGAAAAATATTGAATGGTTTTCTCGTTTTTGAAATATCTCTTGAGCTGTCTTTGAAGATTTCCACGCAATGGCAAAAATGGTAATCGTACAATTCCGTTCCAAAAGGTTTTCGTTCTCCATTGGTGTTTCAATTGCAGGGGGCGGTGCATGAAAATGGGAGCCGTAGTTTCATAAATGAATTTTGAATCTCGAAAAAAATCTCGAACTCGATTTTCATCCTCCTGAAACACTTGAGCCATATTTTTCACTTGCTCATCAAGATTTGAACACGAAGTAAATTCAAGACCATCTTCGTAGAAATACTTGCAAATGGGATCCAGTTCATCATACTCGAAATGCGCACTCATTTCCTCACCGCAAAGATCAAAAAGCTCTTTCATGACTTCAGGAAGAGTAAATAAACTAGGACCTTTATCGAATCGATATCCCTCCATTTCAAATTGAGTACATTTCCCTCCGGGCATGTATGATTGTTCATATACATGCACTTTAAAGCCAAGTCTAGATAATCGTATTGCGGTGGCAATTCCCCCAATACCTGCACCTATGACAACGGCTTTTTTCATGTTCAGAAAACAAATTAACAACATGAAAGTTCTTCAAAACAAAAATTCGTTTTATATTTGCACCCCGAAATCATGGCGAGGTAGCTCAGCTGGTTAGAGCGTGCGATTCATAATCGCAAGGTCTTGGGTTCAAGCCCCAATCTCGCTACATTTAGTAAAACCCTCTAATTTTAGAGGGTTTTCGCTTTTATTGACGTACTTTTGCAGCCGAATTAAAAAAAGCTTACATGCAAAAAATCAGAAACATCGCCATCATTGCTCACGTTGACCACGGAAAAACAACCTTGGTAGACAAGATGCTTCACGCTGCTAAACTGTTCCGTGAAAACGAAGTGCACAATGATTTAATCCTTGATAACAATGATTTAGAGCGCGAAAGAGGAATTACCATTTTGGCGAAAAATGTTTCTATTCAATATAAAGATTACAAAATCAACATCATTGATACCCCTGGCCACAGTGACTTTGGTGGAGAGGTTGAGCGAGTACTAAACATGGCTGAAGGTGTATTGCTTTTAGTTGATGCGTTTGAAGGTCCAATGCCTCAGACAAGATTCGTACTTCAGAAAGCCATTCAAATGGGATTGAAACCCATTGTTGTTATCAATAAAGTAGATAAAGAAAACTGCAGACCAGACGAAGTGCATGAGCAAGTATTTGACCTCATGTTCAGTTTGGGTGCAACTGAAGATCAGTTAGATTTTGCTACAGCTTATGGCGCTGCGAAAAACGGATGGATGAGTTTAGATTGGAAAGTGAAAACTGAAACCATTGAACCACTTCTCGACTTGGTTATTGAACACATACCCGCACCTATTAAACGTGAAGGTACTCAACAGATGTTGGTTACATCATTGGACTATTCAACCTACACCGGACGTATGGCCATTGGAAAATTGCACCGCGGCGAATTGAAAGCCGGTATGAATGTGACTCTTGCAAAACGTGATGGTTCCATGGTGAAAGGAAAAATCAAAGAGCTATATGTCTTCGAAGGACTTGGTAAAAGAAAAGTTGAATCTGTAGTCTCTGGTGACATTTGCGCAATTAATGGAATGGAAAATTTCGAAATCGGAGACACTTTCACCGATTATGAAAATCCTGAACCACTTCCAACCATTTCTGTTGACGAGCCAACCATGAGTATGTTGTTTACCATCAACGACTCACCTTTCTTTGGTAAAGAAGGTAAATTCGTAACGAGCCGTCACATTAAAGATCGTTTAGAAAAAGAATTAGAGAAAAACCTGGCGTTGCGTGTTCAAGAGACAGACAAAGCAGACCGCTTCAATGTATTTGGTCGTGGTGTATTGCACTTGTCTGTATTGATTGAAACCATGCGTCGTGAAGGATATGAATTACAAATTGGTCAGCCAAGAGTAATTCTGAAGACCATTGATGGTGTGAAGTCTGAACCCATTGAAGAGTTGACTATAGACTTACCAACCGATATGACAGGAACCGCCATTGAGGCTGTATCGAAGCGTAAAGGTGAAATGAAAAACATGGAGCCGAAAGATGATCGTACCGTCATTGAATTTGAAATTCCCTCACGTGGTATCATCGGACTTCGTAGTTATTTATTAACTGCTACACAAGGTGAGGCTATCATGACCCACCGATTCAAAGAATATCAAGCCATGCGCGATGAGATTCCAGGTCGTTTGAACGGTTCACTCATTTGCATGGAAACCGGAAACGCCATTGCCTACAGTATTTCAAATCTTCAAGACAGAGGTAAGTTCTTTGTAGAAGCCATGGAAGAAGTATACGAAGGTCAAGTAATTGGTGAGCACTCAAGAGACAATGATCTTGTTGTGAATGTTACAAAAACCAAGCAGTTAACGAATATGCGCGCCTCTGGGTCCGACGCAAAAACGGTAATGGCTCCACCTGTAAAATTTACACTCGAAGAAGCACTTGAATACATTGGTCCTGATGAATATGTGGAAGTCACTCCGAAATCTATTCGTTTACGTAAGATTTATCTGAACGAAAACGATAGAAAACGATTTGCAAAACAGTTCACCCAACAATAATTTTAGGGTTATTAACAATTCGTTGCGTTTATTAACTATATTCGCCCCATGGTTGTTGCAGTTACATCAGGAGTTAAAGTAATGGTTCAAGCAAAGTTTGAAAAAGCTTTGAGTTCCATTTCAAATAACAACTTCATTTTTTCCTATATGGTAACCATTGAAAATCAAAATGAGTTCCCTGTTCAATTGTTACGCAGGCATTGGTTTGTAGCCGATGCTGCAGGCGTAAGCAGAGAAATTGAAGGTCCTGGAGTCATTGGTGAACAACCTATTATAGAACCGGGTTCATCATTTTCATACACCTCAGCTTGTGATCTCATGTCTCCTTTCGGAACCATGATTGGGTATTACAGCATGCAAATCCGAGGCGAGCAGTCTACTTTCGCTGCACATGTACCCGAGTTTAAATTATTTGCAGACCACGCTTTAAATTAAGCCATGACGTATCAAAAAGTTGCACTCATTACAGGCGTTAATGGTCAAGATGGTGCTTATCTCAGTGAATTACTTCTGGGTAAAAATTACATTGTACACGGCATGAAAAGAAGATCTTCTTTATTCAATACCGAGCGCATAGACCACTTATACCAAGACCCACACGTTTCAAATAGAAATTTTATTCTACACTACGGTGACTTAACAGACAGTTCGAATTTAATTCGCCTTATTCAAGAAATTCAACCCGACGAAATTTATAATCTCGCTGCTATGAGTCATGTTCATGTTTCTTTTGAAACTCCGGAATATACAGGCAATGCAGACGGACTTGGAACTCTTCGAATTCTTGAGGCTGTTCGGTTGTTGGGCTTGCAATCGAAAACAAGAATATATCAAGCTTCAACATCTGAATTGTATGGAAAGGTGCAAGCCGTTCCGCAATCGGAAACAACCCCCTTCTACCCGCGCTCCCCATATGCTGTGGCCAAACTGTATGCTTTCTGGTCCACTGTCAATTACCGAGAAGCATACAACCTTTTTGCATGTAACGGTATATTATTCAATCATGAATCACCTCTGCGCGGTGAAACTTTTGTAACTCGAAAAATTACCAGAGCAGCTGCAAAAATTGCGCTTGGCTTACAGGATAAGTTGTATTTAGGAAACTTAAATGCACAGCGCGATTGGGGACATGCGAAAGATTATGTAGAGGCCATGTGGTTAATTTTACAGCAAGAAAAGGCCGAAGATTGGGTCATTGCCACCGGAAAAACCACTACCGTTAGACGTTTTGTTGAAATGGCATTCGCCGAACTCGGCATTGCACTCTCTTTTGAGGGGGAACATGAAAATGAACTTGGGCGAATTGCAAGTTGTAGCGGTGAGTTTCAACTACCCGTGGGTCAAATTGTGGTTCAGGTAGATTCTAAATATTACAGGCCAACTGAAGTAGACTTACTCATTGGTGATGCAACAAAAGCCAAAGAACAATTGGGATGGGTAGCCAAAACCACTTTACCTGAATTAGTCAAAGAGATGATGCAAGCCGACTTGCAGTTGATGAAAAAAGAAAAACTGCTTTCAGAACATGGCCATCAGATTTTCAACAGCTTTGAGTAATGCAATTCAATTCTAAAATATTCATTGCCGGGCATCGGGGTTTAGTTGGAAGTGCCATACTCAGATACCTCGGAGCGAAAGGATACTCAAATCTTATTACACGCAGCAGATCGGAATTGGACTTGCTGAATGCTGAAGCAGTAAACGCATTTTTTGCTTCGGAAAAACCGGAATACGTGTTTCTGGCTGCGGCAAAAGTGGGAGGAATTGTGGCCAATAATACGTACAGAGCAGATTTTCTCTATGAAAATTTAACCATTCAAAACAATGTCATTCATGCTTCTTACCTTTATGAAGTCAAGAAATTACTTTTTTTAGGAAGTACCTGTATTTATCCAAAAATGGCGATTCAGCCCATCTCAGAATCTGAACTTCTCACCGGACCACTTGAATATTCGAATGAACCATACGCCATTGCTAAAATTGCCGGCATCAAATTATGCGAAAGCTATAACCTGCAATACGGCACCAATTTTATGTCGGTCATGCCTACCAATTTATACGGCTATGGTGATAATTTCGATTTAGAAAAGTCACATGTACTACCTGCCTTAATCCGAAAAATGATTCTTGCCAAGGCCTTGCAAGACGAAAATTGGAATTTTATTTTGAACGATTTGAAATGTGGAAATGAAGTTGAAGCTTTATCTTATTTAAACCAATTCGGCGTGCATGCGCATGCTTTAGAAATTTGGGGAACGGGTAATCCTTTGCGTGAATTTATGTGGTCTGATGACATGGCCGCAGCATGTGTGCATATCATGGAAAAGGTTGAGTTTTCAGACCTTATTGAGGGTAATGAGGTTCGCAATTCACACATAAACATTGGCACCGGAGAGGAAATTTCCATTTCTGATTTAGCCAAACTCATTGCATCTGAAGTTGGTTTTGAAGGAGAAATTGTTTTCAATTCAAATAAACCAGATGGCACACCTAGAAAACTTACAGACATTTCTAAATTGAAATCACTCGGTTTTCAGCACACCGTTCATTTAAAAGAAGGCATTCAACGGTTAATTCACTGGTATTTGAATCAACACAAATGAAAACCTTACTCTACATATTCTACTTGCCTTTGAACACCGTGTGGTGGTTGCTTAATGGAGTTCGTCCGTTTTGCATAAAATCTTACGGATTCCTTTTCATTCGGAATCAAGGAAAAATAAAGTTGGGAAAAGGAATTGTGGTGAATTCAAATCGCTTTGCGAATATCATTGGGGGGGCTACCTCTTCAAGTATTATGGTTGGACCAAATGGAAAGTTAGAAATAGGAGACCAAGTTGCCATGAGCAATTCCACCATCTGCTGCAGAGAGGAGATCATTATAGAAAACGGAGTGATGATTGGCGGTGGGTGTTGCATTTGGGATACGGACTTCCACCCCATCAACTCAGAACAACGCCAAATAAATCCAAATTCCAATTATAAAAACAAGCCCATTCGAATTGAATCAAATGCATTTATTGGCGCTCATTCCATTATTATGAAAGGGGTTACTATTGGAAAAAACAGTGTTGTGGGCGCTGGAAGTGTTGTACGCGTGTCCATTCCTGAAAATGAAATTTGGGCAGGAAATCCGGCAGTATTCATAAAGAAATTAACCGCGTAGTTAATCCTTCATGCGATTCAATTGCACACTTTGAACAAACTCGATTTGGAGACTTGAAACTCCAGTTTGTTGGGCTATTGAACCACCATACAACTCCATGAAAATTCCGTTTTCTGTTTTCCTGTATTGATCACAAATAGTTAGACCTTCCACCTGAAAACAAGAAGTCAAACAGTTATTGAAAAAATACGAATCGATAAGTATACCGTCTTGCTCGTTTATAATATATTTCGTTAGTGTATCATGCGGAAGTATGAGTCTATAATCTTTATCCATTCGTCCATTTTCACTTAAATAACTCATTCGCCAAATCAATGTATTTGAATCTGGTGTTTTGGCAATGAGTAATTCAACTGGAAGCCGTTACTTCAAATCAAGACTGGCGTCTTCCTTTGACCTCTTTGACATGATATCTATAGTGCCTTCATATCGCCCGATCAAACTAAGAATGGGATCTTGTTGAGCTAAAAGACAATCGCTGCATAAAGCAGCGATTGAAAGGAGAAGAATCTTAATATTCATTATTCCTTCATAAATGTGATGGAATCTAATATTTTCTTATTGGATCTCAAAAGAACTTGATAGGTTCCTTTTGCCCATTTCTCTACCGGAACAAGAACATGATTCAATTGGGTACCATAGGAAGATGCAGGGATAGAATAAATGGTTCTTCCCGTTGCATCTGTTACAATAAATTCAACTTGCGATGGCGTATTTAAGGCAAATTGAACGTTGATGTTTGAAGTTGTCGGATTCGGAAATACAGATAAGATTTCCACATCTGCAGAAACTTCATCTACACCAATTATGGCATCATCATAGACAATAAAATCATCCAATGCCGCTTCCACCAATGAACCACCATTTAAATTCACATTCGGACGCAAAGAATCACTCGCAATGAATTGAAATTTCATTTGATTGGTTGGGGGCATGTAGTCACTCACGTGGAATGCATTTCGTCTCCAACGCATATCACTCGTTAATGTATTTT
The DNA here is from genome assembly GCA_016868835.1 of Bacteroidota bacterium. Classification (GTDB taxonomy): domain Bacteria; phylum Bacteroidota; class Bacteroidia; order Flavobacteriales_D; family Sanyastnellaceae; genus CAIZGX01. Next base: position 10,810 of record VGFR01000039.1, read on the forward strand.
CAACATAGGTCCAAGTAGCACCATTGTTGTTACTCATTCTCACCTGCCAGTAATCTGCATTTGGATTAGCTCCACCGGGGGGACTATTGGTATACCATCTGTAATAAGAAACAATTGGGTTTGCGTAGCTTGATAAATCGATGGTTGTGGATTGCAAAGTAGTTCTTCCACCATCAACGTCGGCTACTCCAATTCCGCCCTGTGTGGGATCATTCGCTGTAAAGAAACAATATTCTCCACCGGGCGTAACTTGAGTTCCTGTTTGAACAATAGTACCGGGAGACACATCAACCGTTACAGATTCAATTGGAATTTCTAAATCCCAAATACCTGTAGTTGCATTATCACCCGCAATACCCAGCGACCAAGTACCCCAATCTTCGTTGTTGTCACAATCATGTCTTCCCACCTCATCAACACCAATTAAGCGAATGAAAGGAATGGCTGCAAAATTTTGCAAATGAGCGGCTGTAGGTAATACAGACCCAATGGATCCATTACTATCAGTTGCAGTGAAATAATATTTTAGGATTGTTCCTACAGGTTGAGCTGGAAAACTTGCAACATAACTACCGCTTGCTATATTCATTGGAGTCATTTGCCAAGTTCCGTTATTGAATTGATAATGACAATTCACAGCCTCTAAATACTGCGTGTAAGGGAAGAATAAATCCAAATCTGCAGTCAATTCAAAAGTTTGTAATGCGGGTCCGAAAAGTTCATCGGTGTGATTTAACACTGCGGGCGAAATCAATGTTATTCCATGCAAGTAAAATCCTTGTACAATGGCATTTCCGTTCGGTGTTCCATTTGTTATATCGCCATCATTATCATCTGCCAACAGAACATCTAATAAAATATCTGTAAATGCTTCCCCTTCGTTTCCATCAGCAGTTTCTGCTTGCAAACCAGCATAAGCTTCAACGAATAAAGGCATCGTTGCATTCCAATCCCCACCCATTAATAGATGCGTATCGTACCACGCACCCATGATTATTTCACCATCGGCATGCACCTGACCAACTAAATCTTGCGGATAAACCTTGCGTTCAGTGTCATACCTTCTTATTCCATCTTCATTGTCTGTATAAAATCCAACTCCTACAACCGGGCTATTCCCTAAAGAAATTCCCCAATAATCTGCATAGCCTTCATTGATAGCACCATTGAAGAAATATGAACTTTGGCTTTGGTAATAATTGTCGTTAATACCGTGACCGTATTCGTGAAATACGACGTCTGATAAAAGACTGGTTGCGTTACATCCATTACCGATTGCATAAAAGTTAATCGAACTACCATCATAGAAGGCATTGCAATCACCGGAGGTTAAGTCAATATTTGTTGGAAGTTGGAAATCCATTCCTGTAAAAGTTGGCATCCAACTTTTGCAATGGTCGTGAATTCGATTAACACTTTTGTATGCTGAAAGCTCACGAATATTAGCAGCAGTATTCATATCAATTGTATTCAATCCTGCCTGTAACGTTATATTTTTTTGTGGAACTGTCCCGTTCGTATTCACAGTGCTCCATGGTCCCTCAAGTCTTACAATAGCATTCGTTCCTGCGTTGACAGGTAAAGTTCCTGAACCGTTTATATCAGATGTATAATCTGTTCCACCCACCGTAACATAAATGTTGTTCAATCCTTCATTGGTAGCTACTCCATATGGATTGGTCATGTATACATTTCCGTTAACTTGAACGTCTACAACAAGCTCTTGTCCTCCAGGTTTTTTTGGTCCGCCTTCGGCATGACAAACCAAGTTCTTTCGCATTAATATTTTTCCTGTTATTGCATCTATGTATGTAAGATAACGTTGCGGAACATTTTGAGAGTTGCGCGTTGAAACAGTTACAATGTAGATTTTACGATACTCAAATGAGTTAGCCTGAGGTACAGGTAATATCGAAATTTCACCGGTTGAACGAATAATCTCAATTGACGTCGTAATTCCTTGCAATGCAGCTAACCTTGCTTGTTGTAATCCAATAACAGGCTTGTCTTCCAATTGAATATTTGGATGAACACCGTATGCGAATTGAACCACTTTTCCATTGACCAACTTCACAGAGGATTTACTAAAAAGAACTTTCATTCCGTTGAAAGTCTGATCGAAAACAACGTTTGTGAATTTACTCGTTTTTACTTCCGGTCTTGCTGAAATCTGAACCGCTCCAGCAGAAAACGACTGATTCATCTCATGTAAAAATGAGATCGCTTTCTCAGTGTCGGAGGAACCAACTGCAGCAATTGGATTTCCGAAAGCTTTGGATGGCATTCCAGTTCTTTCATTAAACAAAGAAGACCATTTAGGATTTACTGATTGAAAATTCTTCCAAACTTTCGTGTTGGAAAGTGACATCTGTTTTTCAGCATGGTAAGCCTCTTCAGAATTATAAAGTCGCACTTCCAATGGATCGTAATTTCTCTCGATATTACCTTGTCCAAAAACTGAAATAGACAGAAAGAACGAAAGGCCTAAAAATATCTTACGCATATTGATTAAGGTTTATGGACCTAAGAAACGAAGAAAAGTTGAAACAAAAAAGCGAATTACTTTTTCTTTTCAGCTAACAAGGAAAACATAGATTGCATCAGTTCTTCGCGTGCAATTAGCTCGCGCTCCAACTTTTCTTTCTGAGCTTTCATTTCTGCAAGCTCGAGCTCGAGTTGTTCTGGTGATTTGTTTTCTGGGTTAGTCACTGAATGATTGTTGGCACGAAGATAATTAATTCGGGCTAACTTCCAAAACTACTCTGAATCCTTTGTACAAATCGGTTTTTTTCTTTTTCATGAAATCACGTGATGAAATATCAAAAATTTGTAAATAAGCAGTTTCTACTCCATTGATTATTTCTGTACCATAATCTTCTCCGTCCATGGAATCATAATGCCCCCCTTTCACCACACACTTCCTGCCCTTAGACAAACCCTGAGGATTGTTGGTATTGGACACATAATAATATCTGTTGTATAAGTCTCCAGTGATTTCCTGTACGTTGCCAAGCATATCATAAATCCCCAACGAATTCGGTTCAAGCAAACCAACAGGATGTATAATGCCCTTTGAGTTTTTAGCATGCCATGCCATTTTCGTCTTATCTCCAAAGCCATTCAAAAGTTTAGCAGATCCTATTGCACCACCCATTGCTGCCCATTCCCATTCTGCTTCCGTAGGCAAGCGGTATTTTTTTCCTGTTTTCTCAGATAGCAGATAGCAATAGTACCAGGCATCGTAGTAATTTAAGTTGTTTACCGGACAAGTAGCGCAGACGGAAACGCTTGGATTGTATTCCATAATTTCTTCAAACTCTTTCTGGGTGACTTCAAATTTTCCAATTCTAAATGTAGATACATATACTTCTGTGCCTCCCTCCTTTTTGATTTGAGGGTGATTGAATGGACGTCCCATGAAAAAGACACCTTCAGAGACGAGAACTGTTTCAGGTTCGTGTATCACATTGCTTTGCCCGTAAAAATTGGATACTGTTAACATGAGCACAACAGCAATCCATAAGCCTTTAAAAAAAATTGGTTTCATAATATATTTGTTAATTAGTTCACAAAAGGAATGCGAAAAAGACAACAATTATTTCATTGACAAGCTTGCCGAAACATCATGAAGAAAAAAACAGTTGAAGCTATTTTGAATGAGGGATGCGGCCGCTGTGAGCATGAGGGAACTCCAGCATGCCGCATGTTAATTTGGAAAAATGAATTGGCCGTCTTGCGAAAAATAGCACTCTCAAGTGGTTTAGAAGAACATGTGAAATGGGGAGTCCCAACTTATACGTATCAAAATAAAAACATTGCCATACTTCACGCTTTCAAAGAGATGTGTGGCTTATCTTTTTTTAAAGGAAGTTTGCTTGATGGGAAAAGTGAGGTGTTGGTTCAACCTACAGAAAATTCTCAAGGAAGCAGACAAACACGCTTTACATCAGTAGCGCAAATTCAAGAGCATGAAGCCGAGCTTAAAATGTTGCTTTTCGAGGCCATTGAATTGGAAAAGGCTGGAGCTAAAGTTTCGTTTAAGAAAACAGAGGAATATGATATTCCTGAAGAGTTAGAACAAATTTTCAAAGCAGAACCCGCCTTCAAAGAAGCTTTCGAGAAACTCACCCCCGGAAGACAAAAGGGATATCTCTTACATTTCGCGCAAGCAAAACAATCGAAAACGCGCACAGAACGAATTCTTAAATACATGCAGCATATTTTTGAAGGGAAAGGCATGCATGATGAATATCGTGCACGGAAGAAATCTTAACTGCAGTTTGGGCAAAGACCGGAAAGGGTCAAATTTACTTCGTGAATTCGGTATTTTTTAGGCAATTGAATATAAG
>VGFR01000040.1 GCA_016868835.1 Bacteroidota bacterium
ACGAATACGGTCGGTTGTATTCTTCAAGTATGATGCATGTTCGAAAAGAATTACATGATATTCCTATTGTAGATAGTTGGCGTGCAGATATCTTGACATGGCTGAATTCATATTTTCCAGATCTCAGCTATACCCCAACTGAATTTCGTGATATCTTAACCGTTGATGTAGATAGCGCGTTCGCCTATTCACATAAAGGTCTTTATCGTATTCTTGGGGGCTTCGGGAAAGACATCAGCAATTTCAAATTTGGAAATGCTGCAAAACGCTTGCTTACACTTCTTCGATTGAAAAAAGATGTTTTTGACACCTACAATGAGCTATCTATCTTGAGCGAAAAATACAATTTAACCTTAATTTACTTCTTTTTACTTGCTGATTTCAAAGGTCAAGACGTTAGCATTTCTCACAAATCAACCGGACTTCGCAAACTCATTGAAAAACTCGCTTTGAATTATACCTTAGGCATTCATCCGGGGATATACTCTCATGAACATGAAGAAAAATTAAATATTGAAATTGCTCGACTAGATAAAATCACTCGAAGAAAAACGACTATTTCCAGACAGCATTTTCTACAATTTCAATTTCCTATTGATGCCGTAAAATTGAGTCGTTCCGGTATTCAGACAGATTACTCAATCGGATTTTTCGATGCCATTGGATATAAAAATGGCACAACGCTTCCCGTACAATTTTATGATTTAAGAGAAAATCAAGTGATTCAATTTCACATGCAATCATTTTGTGCTATGGACGCTACCTTGGTTCGTTATCTCAAATTAACCCCCGAAGTGGCTGTAAAGCAATTGAGAAAAATGAGAGCCTTCAATGAAGAAAACAATTTACCATTCATTCTTCTTTGGCACAATGAAACTCAAAGCAATTCACACGGATGGAAAGGTTGGAAGCATGTTCTCAATGACGTGTTCAGCGCTTCCACTCCTTTAAACTAAATACGCCGTTTTCCCAGACACCGTAGGTGAAATGCGATAACCAATCACCAATGTTAATGTATTTGGAATTTTCATTCAATTGAATTTCCATTGGAAGATGTCTGTGTCCGAATATGAAATAATCAACACGGTCTGTTTTCAACCATTCTTTCGCGTAGATCGCCAACCATTCGTTTGCTTCACCAAGAAAAGTTGCATCCTTATGCCCACTGCTTTTTCTACTGTAGCCACTGCTCCATTTCGCTAAGGCAATACCAAAATTGGGATGTAAACGAGCAAACGCCCACTGACAAAAAGCCGAACGGAAAAACCATTTTAAAAATTTATATGATGCATCTCCGGGTCCTAAGCCATCACCATGACCAATGAGTAATTTCTTCCCTTCCCACTCAACAAGTAAAGGTTCTTTATGCAGGGTAATACCGCATTCTTGAGGAAGGTAATCGAAAATCCACATATCATGATTACCTATAAACCAATGAACGGGTATTCCGGAATCGGTTATTTCAGCAATTTTCCCCAATATGCGAACAAATCCTCTTGGCACCGCATGTTTGTATTCAAACCAAAAATCGAAAACATCACCAACCAAATAAATGGCTTCGGCATCGTTTTTCACAAGATCAAGCCATTTCACAACTTCCTTCTCACGAATAAGACTCTCCTTAAAATTAGGAGCGCCAAGATGAAAATCAGAAGCGAAATAGACCTTCTTCATATCAATTCAATTGAATGCCGCGAATTATTTTGAACGGATCCATTGCGCTCAAATTAAGTGTAAATAAGACACCTCTGAAATAACCTGCTGATGCGGCATCCTTAACATTTTGATTTCCAAAAATGGGTAACGTAACACTTGCTATTCCTCCACCAAAATTAATTTGTGCTGCCGTATTCCAATAAATTCCTTCTGCATGGCGCTGGGGACATTCAGGGCTCCATGCATCCAACACAGCTGCTTTAAGCGTTATTGGCAATTTGGGAACTTCAAACTGAACTTGTCCACGAACCAAACGTTTGGTTGCTCCCAACCCATTGAGATTAATTCCAAGACTTCCCATACCATCAACATTTTGTGCGCCCCACAGACCACCTGAGCTGTTTCTTCCAAAGAACAATTGATCATAGGTGTAATCAAATGAAGACCCTACTCCGCTTAATCCGAATGCTCCTTGATTGAATACACCAAGCGCATTGTCATTGGCTTGATACCCTATGTATGCTCCAACTGAAACGGTTTTGTTCGACTTTAGGCTATACTGATAACTGTAAGAGCCCGATGCGCTTAAAATGGTTCCAATATCTTGACTTCCTTTCCAAACGTAATTGGTTCCATATAGAATACGACCTGAAGCATTGAAATTCGATCTAAATCCTAACTTCTGTGATAAGCCACCGCGTAGTTCTACAAACTCTTTTGTGCTGTGTGATCTGAATTCAGCATCCACTAAATCATTGGTCATCACATTAGCAAAATATTGGAAATGGTATCCCAAGTTCAAGGTCATCAAGAACTTCTTATTCAAGTTCTCTGGTTTGTTTCTGAAGGTGTATGATATGTTTGGGTTGGCTATGAGGTATTGTTCGTACTCAGAGCTTGTATCGAAATCATACTTCGCGTTACCAAAACGCTGAATCCGGACACCCGCGGAAAGATTGCGTTGGTGGTAATAAGCACTTGCGAATCCATTCAACGTATTTCTTGAAAACGAATAAAGAGGAGCAATGCTGTATTCCCAATTCTGACGTATGATGTGTCTATTGTGCAGATTTAACCCCAACATTACACCATCATTTGCATTCCAAGCCAGCAGTGGAGAATAGTAAACTTGAGAAAATTTCGGATTTTTAATACCTATTGCAAATTCCATTTTTATCGGCTCTACCTTTTTAAAGAGCCCCTGTTTGCGAATGAAGTTATTTCCTCTATTCATTTCAGGAATAACGCCTTCTGCGTCTATACGAATGGCATTTCCCTCTAAATTTTCATACTGAACCCATGTTGATTTTCCCGGCTGAATGGGGCTATACCATTGTGATTTACCGCCCTCTTGTCCCAATGAAAATCCGCCTTCCGCTTGACCCACGTTTTTAACTTTCACTTGATAACCTGTCCCCGATTTTTTCACACGAGCAATTTCAAAGTCAATTTTTTTCGTTGTGCGAATGAGATCATGGAAGAACCAATCTAAATTTTGTTTCGATACACTTTCAAAAACTTTTTCAATATCTTCCGGTGCTGGGTGTTTAAATTTCCATTCATTGTAATAGGTATGCATGCATTCGTCGAATAGTGCTTCACCCAAATAACCTTTCAAGTAATAGAACAAGATGGCCGTCTTTTTATAGACAATTCCACCATAATTTAAAGCTGTAAAGTTGTCTGAATTCAATTGTAAGGGCTGATCCACATTGGTTGCAGCAGACAAGAAATAACTCAGTTCAGATAATGAACGCTGCGAAAAATCTTTTGTTCTGAATCGTTGATCCAATGCTTCTGCGCCAATTGCAGCTCCCAGTTTTGCATTCGGATATTTCGTATCCATGTAACGATCTTCATTGAATGAATTCAAGCCTTCATCCATCCACGCATTGTCACGTTCGTTACTTCCCAAAATACCATAAAACCAATTGTGTCCTACTTCGTGCATGATAACCGTTTCAAGCATGCGGGGGGTGTTTGAAGTACCGATTACTGTAACATTAGGGTATTCCATTCCACCTCCGGCACTGATGGTACCATCTACTGCTGTTACTTGACTGTAGGGGTAGTCACCATTCCACAATGAATAGTAGTAAATAGCGTCGTGCAAATACTCATTTCCATTCACCCAAACATCTGCACCGAGGGGAGTAAACATGGCCCATGTTGTCACTTTCCTTCCTTCCTTTGGAGTTGCAACTTCCCCCTTGGTAACAATCCAACGTTTATCTGCGAACCATCCAAAGTCGTGTACATTGTTTTGGGTGTAACGTACCGTCTTCCATTCTGATGATGAAGCTGGGAATTCATTGTTCATTCCTTGCTTCAATTTAAGCTCACTTTGAGCCGCTTGATCATCCATAAATGCCACTTCTGATGGCGTTTGACAATCTCCTGTTGCACCTATAATATAGTTTTTCGGAAGTGTTATACTTACATCAAATGAACCGTATTCGCTATAAAACTCACCTTGTGTTAAGTAAGGCATCGCGTGCCAACCCGTACGATCAAAAACAGCTGGTTTTGGATACCATTGTGTAATTTGATAACTCTGACCTACGTGACCCAATCTTGAAATACTTCCACTTGGTAACTTCACACGAAAAGGTGTTGCAATGGTACAAGTTTGACCAGGTTTTAGAGGAGTTGGGAGGTTAATGATACAAATATCAATGTGCTCTGGGTGGTATGTCCATTTCACCTTTTGACCATTCACACTGAAATCAAGCGAGTCAATATATCCTTTGTTCTCTTCCAGCGTAGTGAACAAAACAAAGTTTTCCATCCTCGCCAATTGCCTTGCTAAAGCTGTTTTTGAATTTTTATACGCATTCGGCCAAATGTGCATGTAAATTTCTTTTAGTTCATTTTGACTATTGTTCTTATAAGTAAAGGACTCAGAGCCGTTAAGCATATGTTTGGTATCATCTAGCTTCACCTGAATAGTGTAGGCTACATCTTGCTGGAAATAAGCTGGAATGTCTGCTTGAGCGAATCCTGCAAGTGAACAAATGCTAAGAAATACGGCGACTAATTTTTTCATGTTCTCTTGATTAAAGTCCTAATGATTTAAGTTTTGATTCCAATCCATTGCCGCGGAGTGATTCTCCAAGTGCGATTATTTTTCCTTCTTGATTGATTAAAACTGGAAAAGGAATACTTTGAATTTGATATAGAGGTACCACGCTGCTTTTCCAACCGGCAAGGTCTGAAACGTGGTTGTTCCATAACAGCCCATCTTTCCGAATAGCGTCTGTCCATTTCGATTTATCCTCATCTAATGACACTGAAAAAACTTCAAATCCTTTATTTCTGTATGCTTGATAGACCTTCACAACATTCGGATTCTCGGCACGACAGGGCTGACACCATGATGCCCAAAAATCAATGAGCACAATTTTTCCTCTAAGACTACTTAATTTTGTGATGCCTCCGCTTGTGTTGGTCAAGGCTATTTCAGGCGCCATAGCCCCAACTGCAATGGCGGCTCCGCTTGTTTGCTGTTGTGATTTATTGCCTGCATTTTTGAACGATGCCACTTTTTTCTCAAGGCTTGAATAGGCTGGTGACGATTGGAAATTTGGTTTCGCATCTGCTAATACTCGGGAATACCATTGATATTCAAAACGTGGATCTAAATTTTGGACAACAATGAGTGATAGCAATGACCCGGAGTGCGTCTCTAACCAGGACTTTAACATGGTAGACGCTTCCTTATTTGCAGATTCAAAATTTTCAGTAGCAACTTGTCTCGAAGTGGCAGAAGTATCACTATCGAAAAGCAATTGCGCCTCAGCCATTTTCTTCGCATAGCCCTCGTACTGAATAAGGAGCCCCTGCAATTCAACTGTTTCATTAGATCCTTTCACTTGAGCTTTCATTAAATCATCGAAAGTTCCATCGATCTCAATTTTATCATTTGTAGATACAATGAGTTGCAAATAATGATCTTGGTCGAAGTACAAACGGTAATTATCAAAAGGCAGTTCTTCCAATCCCTTCAATGAAAAATTTCCGTCGGCATCCAAAACGGTGCTATCAATGGGTTTTACTTCATTGTCTGAAAGCGACTCTAAATAGATGGTCTTTCCTCCTGCACCTGAAACTCTGCCTTGTATAGACGGAGCGTTTTCACACGATGCAAAAGCAATAGCAACGGCTATGAATAGGTATAAGGTGTGCTTCATGATTCCAACAGTTTTTGAATGATTGCAGACGCAGATTTCGGATTGGCTTTACCACCACTTTTTTTCATTAATTCTCCCATGAACAATCCTAGCATTCCTTTATTTCCATTTTTGTAGGCCTCTACTTTATCTGGCCAGGAAGCCAAGATTTCTTTGGCTAAAGTCAAGATGGTATCTTCATCGGCATCTTGAATTAGGTTTTGCTCTTGCGCTATATTTTCAGCTTTGGCTGATTTCGATTTAGCCAATTCCGGAAGTATTTTTTCTGCAGCGGTAGACTGCGAAATTTTTCCGCTCTCAACCAATAGAATCAGCCCAACAATTTGTTCTGGTGAGAAAGGAGATTCCGTAACCTCTAACGCATTTTCATTGAGGTATGCTTTAACGGGCCCCATTAACCAATTGCATGCGGCTTTGTAATTTTTAGTGTGCTTTAAAATCTCTTCGTAAGTTAAAGCAATTTCTCTTTCTGCGGTTAGTGCCATGGCATCATATTCAGATAAACCATAGCTTTTGGTATACGTCTCATAGAGGGCTCTTGGAAGTGCCGGCATTTCCGTTTTTATTTGCTCAATTTGTTCATTGGAAATGACTACCGGTGGCAAATCGGGCTCTGGAAAATAGCGGTAATCTTGAGCATCTTCTTTTGAACGCAACGTTGAGGTGGTTCCATTTACGGGGTCGAAGCTTCGCGTTTCTTGATCAATCTTACCTCCGGCCTCTAAAAGATCAATTTGCCTTATAACTTCCGCGTCTATGGCTCTTTGTACATTTCGAATGGAGTTCATGTTTTTCACTTCGCAGCGTGTACCAAAAACGGTTGAACCTTTCTTTCTAACCGAAATATTCGCATCGCAACGCAGAGATCCTTCCTCCATATTACCATCACAAATTTGCAGGTATCGCACCAACTTTCTAATCTCGGTCAAATATAATCCGGCCTCTTTGGAAGAGCGCATGTCTGGTTCAGAGACCACCTCTATGAGAGGCACTCCGGCTCTGTTCAAATCAACCAAAGTATCAAAAGGATCTTGGTCGTGCATGCTTTTTCCAGCATCTTCTTCCAAGTGTGCTCTTGTAATACCAATTACTTTCTCAGAGCCATCTTCCATTTGAATGGTAATGGATCCGCCGGTACAAATGGGCGTTTTATCTTGAGTAATCTGGTATCCCTTGGGTAAATCGGCATAGAAATAATTTTTTCTGGCGAAGTACACCTCTTGGTGAATGGTCATTCCGGTAGCATGAGCCAATTGAACGGCAAATCGAATGCTTTCTTTATTCACTTTTGGAAGTGTTCCCGGATGTCCTAATGTAATTGGACTTACCAACGTATTTGGCAGTGCTCCGAATTCATTTTTATCGGAAGCATAGGCTTTTGAATGGGTATTCAACTGCATGTGCACTTCAAGTCCAACTACAGTTTCATATTCACTATAAATGTCACTCATACGCGTGTTGTCATTGTTATCAAATCAATCAAATCTTGCTTTCCGAATCCGACTTCCATTTTCAAAGGCAAATAAAAAATTGGAATTTCCTTTTCCTTTAAAATGTATTGAACTTTAACCGCATCTTTTTCTGTAGTTAAAATTTGGTTTTGATTTGCGTCAAAATTACGCCATTCATGGATAATTTGGTCTAAATCCATTTGCGAATAATTGTGATGATCCGGAAATGATTTACAAACTACAGCTCTTGAAAGTTGCATTCCCTTTTGAAAAAAAGTGGTGTTATTGGCAAGTCCCGCAAACAAATAACTTGGAGCCGTATTCTGCCATTGGAAATGACCGGAAACAGGTTTTGGCGTTTCATAGTCTACATGGAACAAAATGATTTTCTGACTGACTTTCAATCTGAGCTTTTCTCTCAAAACATTTGCTGTTTTCTCGGTACATTGTTCTAATGGAACATGCGTAACACCCACGGCGTTGGCCAATTGAGCTCTGAATTGTAAATCGCGAAGGCCTCCAACTGGGAATACAAAATCATTTACATACAAATCATCAAACTTTGTAAGCAGAAGTGAACAATCTGGAACCAATTTCCGATGCTGAAAAGCATCATCTAAAACAATCCATTGCAATGTTGAATCATGATGCATCAACTGTTCAATTCCATTCAATCTGTTCTCAGATACAGCGGCAGTTATATTAGGAAAACATTGTGCAATCATCAAAGGCTCATCGCCAACTTCAGAAGGTGTTGATTGGGATTGAATGAGTTGAAATCCCTTGGAGATTCTGCCATAGCCTCGTGATAAAAAAGCGACTCGGAGATTTAGATTCTGCATTGTATTAAGAACCTTAATGGTAACGGGTGATTTGCCTGTGCCCCCCATTTTCACGTTTCCAATGACGAATGTACGAACAACGCCTTTTTTCGAGGGAAGTAAAGACACCGTATAAAACACATGTCTGAAAAACAGAAATACAATATGTAGCCATGAAATTGGCCATAAAAGTGAACGAAATACCATGCGTTACGTAACTTGCCGCAAGTTAAGAATTTAAGATGAAAATTAAAGAAGTCACAAATTACCTTGAAGAATGGGCTCCCTTGTCTCTTCAAGAAAGCTATGACAATGCCGGATATATTGTAGGAAATGGCAGTGAGATATGTTCCGGAATCATTGTTTGTCTGGATTGTACTGAAGACGTTGTTCAAGAGGCAATAGATAAAAAATGCAATTTCATTGTTGCACATCATCCCATTATTTTTTCAGGACTGAAGAAATTAACTGGATCAGATTACGTGCAGCGAGCAGTGATTAAGGCCATCAAGCATGACATTTCCATTTATGCTATTCACACCAACTTAGACCACTGCATTGATGGGGTAAACGGAGAAATTGCTTCTCGTTTGGGGCTCAAACAATTAGCCATACTACAGCCCAAAAAAGGCTTCTTGCTTCAATTGGGTGTTTTCGTTCCAAATGAACACGCAGAAGTTGTCAAAGAAGCGTTGTTTTCGGCCGGAGCTGGTGCGGTTGGAAATTATGATGAATGTGCTTTTGATTTGGTCGGAAAAGGAAGTTTTAGACCATTAGAAGGGTCGAATCCTACTAGTGGCGAATGGGGAATTCGGTCTGAATTTGATGAAACTTATGTTCAGGTTATACTTCCTGAGTGGAAAAAAAATGAGGTACACCAAGCGCTTCTGGCATCTCATCCTTATGAAGAGGTTGCTCATCAGTATGTTCGTATAGAAAATGAAATAAAACAATTTGGATCTGGAGTTATTGGTAAACTCCCAGACCCCATGGTTGTTGCGGACTTCCTAGAATTGGTTCGACGTGAATTTCAAACGGGAATAATAAAATTTACAGGAAAACTTGACAAAGGGGTATCGAATGTTGCAATTTGCGGTGGAAGCGGACAATTCCTTTCGAAACTAGCCATGCAAAAAGGTGCCGATCTCTTTTTAACTTCAGACATTAAATACCATGAGTTTTTTGATGCGGAAGATAAAATGACATTAGCAGACATGGGGCATTTCGAGAGTGAACAGTTCACCATTGAATTACTAATCAGGAAAATAACTCTAAAGTTTCATACCTTCGCAGTCCACAAAACGGGTGTAGTTACAAATCCTGTATCATACTTTTAAGTCATGGCAAAAAAAACCATCAAGACGCAAAAAACAGTAAAACAAACTGTTTCTAACAAGAAAAACACACCTGCTAAAAAAGCAGCTACTGCTAAAAAAGTAGCTACTGCGAAGAAAGCAACTCCTGCGAAAAAAGCAGCTCCTGCGAAGAAAGCAGCTCCTGCGAAGAAAGCAGCTCCTGCAAAGAAAGCAACTCCTGCGAAGAAAGCAGCTCCTGCGAAGAAAGCAGCTCCTGCAAAGAAAGCAGCTCCTGCAAAGAAAGCAGCTCCTGCAAAGAAAGCAGCTCCTGCGAAGAAAGCAGCTCCTGCGAAGAAAGCAGCTCCTGCAAAGAAAGCAGCTCCTGCGAAGAAAGCAGCTCCTGCGAAGAAAGCAGCTCCTGCGAAGAAAGCAACTCCTGCGAAGAAAGCAGCTCCTGCGAAGAAAGCAGCTCCTGCGAAGAAAGCAGCTCCTGCAAAGAAAGCCGTTGCAGCTAAAAAGACTGTAAAGATTCAGGTGAATAAAAATAAATCAATAAATAAAGGAAAAGGAATGCCGAGTAAGCCAGTGAAAAAGAACGTGCCTAAGGAAGTGAAAAAGACGAGTGCAAGTTCAAAAAAAGAAGTATCAGCAAAGTCAAAGGTTGAAACGAAGAAAAATGTAAAGGTTGCAGTGAAGGAAACGAAAATTGCCAAGAAAGAAGCGAAACCTGCGAAGAAAGAGATAAAACCTGTGAAGAAGGAAATAAAACCTTCGAAGAAAGAGACTAAAGCTGACGTTAAAAAAGCAGTATCGAAAGAAAAAGAAGTCGTTGTTAAACCCATCAAAGGATCAAAAGAAAAACCTTCGAAGGAAAAAAAGGAGATAAAATCTGGTGATGAAGAAGTGGTGATTGTCTTATCTGAAGAAGATAAAGCCATTTTAGCCGAAGCGGAACAACTTGCTAAGACAAAGAAAGAGCCAAAGACGCGTAAAGAACCATTTTCAGATGGCCCCATTGATGGAAAACCAAGAACATTTAAAATTGGACTCGCTGTTAAACCTGTTGAAAAACCGACTGCAAATCCAATTCACATAGCGTCTGAAATGCCAAAAGATCAGACCATTTATGTTCCTATAGCACAGCCTGAATTTAATCAAGTGCCTTCAAAAGAGGAAAAATTTGAGCCTACCCATACCAGAACTGAAAATGACGCTATTAAAAAATCAGGTGCCGTTGAAGGGAAATTGAGAAATATTTACACGCTTCAATTATTAGATTCCAAACTTGATAAGTTAAGAGCTTCAAAACACGGATTACCTCAACAAATTGCCGGAATACAGGCGGAAATTGCTGCGATGAATTCCGATTTGAATCAGCAAGAAAGATTGAAGTTGAATATTGAAAATCGGATCAAAGATTTTAAGGAGATAATTAAAAATTCTGAATCAGAAATCAAAGGCTTCAAGCAAAAAATGTCAAAGTCAAAGGGAGCTGAGAAAGATTTTTTTGAAAAAGAAATAGAATTTCAAGGGTTGGAAATTGAACTTCAAAAAAAGCATATTCGTCAAGCTGAAAAGGAGTTAAAAGAGCAAGAAAATGAAATTCAAGCTCAACACAGCAAAATAAAAGAACGTCAAGGCGACTTAAAAGCAAAAGAAAAGGATTTAGCTAAAATCATTTCAGAAACTGAGACTGAAGAGGCTAACGTGATCGCTCGAATTGAAGACCAACGGAAAAGAGTAGATACCCACTTACTCGAAAGATATGATCGTTTGCGCAAATCTACTTCAAATGGTTTGGCTGTGGTTCCGGTTGAACGCGATGCTTCAACAGGATCTTTCATTCAAATTCCAGCACAAATTAAAATGAATGTTCAAAGTAGAAAACGTATAATTACAGATGAGCATTCTGGAAGAATTCTAGTCGACGACGTTTTGTCGAAAGAAGAAGAATTCTTTTTGAATCAGGCCTTAAAAAAAGGGAAAAAATAATCCCATTAACTCATTCCTTTAATCAAGGAACTGAGTAAATAATGGTCCTCTATATTGGTTTGGGTCGGCAACACATCCAGCAATCTTTGATTGCTGGATTTTTTTGTCTCATCACCGTTTAATTTCAAGATTTCTCAATTTTTCTAAAACAAGCGTCTCCTCGAGCGCTAATCCTTCCGTAGTCTCTTCAAACTCTCCGTTTTCATACTCCTCTTCAATTAATCGCTTTTCCCATGATATGATCTCGAAATGGTAGAAATAGAACTCATACTCCACCGCGATTTTTTTTGACTTTTTTAACGATTTTCGACACTCGTCGAACAGTCCCTTTTCAAAAAGTATTTCTGCATTTTTGAGCTCCAATTTAATTAAACTCGAGGCATTGTTTTCAGAGTGACACGAGGGCAATGACTTTAAAATAAGCTTGAACAAATGATTTTTCTCTGAAGGCAAATACTTCAAAAACACTTCCCCCATAAATATTTCTTTTAATTCTTGTTCGTTGTATTGAGACATTTTCTCAATGGCATCAGACAAACGCACATAATTTTTCTCACCGTTTTGAAGCGAACTCTGTAATTTAAAAAAGCGCTTTTCACTCTTGGTCAGAGCGTGTATTAAATCGAACAAATCGTTCGTTGGTTTCATACAATTGGTTTTGGTTTCTTTGATTGCATTCAAAGACAAAAGCGATTTTGACAGGGTTGTTTCAACTTTTTGAATAATTTCGAATCATGCGAGTATTCCTAACACCTCTATCAATTGCTCTATTGAGTGCGATTTTCTTATTGTCACTTGAACAAAAAGGTCAGAAATGTTCACATCAGTCGCATTTCTTCAAAGAAAATTACAATTCGCGTTCTGATTCAATTGATCTCTTACATCAGAATATTTTTCTCGACTTCACCGAATTTTCAAATAATTTCATCCGAGCCAATTCTCAAATTACCGCTTTACCTTTGCTAAGCAACTTGAATGAGATTCACTTCGACTTGGAAGGTTTAATTGTGGATAGTGTTTTTATCAATTCTTCACCTGCCTTGTATTCTCAAGGAATTTCAGATTTACAAATTAATCTACCAAATTACATCCTTGGCGACACCCTTTTGTGTCAAATGTATTATCACGGAAATCCCATTCACGATACTTCTTGGGGCGGTTTTTATTTTCAAAGTGGCTATGCCTACAACATGGGGGTAGGTTTCGACGCGATTCCGCATAATTATGGACGAGTTTGGCACCCATGTTACGACAGTTTCAGGGAACGATCCACGTACGAATTGCATGTCAAAACGAATGGGAATAGAACAGCTTATTGCGGAGGTCTAAGAATGAATACGGATTTTTTAGGCGGCGACACACTGGTGTCACACTGGGGCCTAAACAGACCTATTCCATCTTATTTGGCAAGTGTTGCCGTATCCAATTACACACACAGTTCATCTCATTTTCAATCCATTTCAGGAAACACCATTCCAATTTGGCTTGCTGCCAAGGCCATTGACACCACAGACATGCAAGCGAGCTTTCTGCATTTGCCGGAAGCACTCGAATCATTTGAAGCCAATTATGGTCCCTACCAGTGGCCCCGCGTAGGATTTACAGTAGTGCCCTTTTCAGGTGGAGCCATGGAACACGCCACGAATATTGCTTATCCACTTTTTGCAGTGAATGGTAACTTACAATATGAAACGCTTATGGCTCATGAATTGAGCCACCATTGGTGGGGCGACCTAATCACTTGTGAACGGGCAGAGGAAATGTGGATCAATGAAGGAATGGCCAGTTATAGTGAACGAATTTTCACTGAATACTTGTATGGATATTCCGCTTACAACGAAAGCATTCGAGATAATCATCGCAATGTGCTATTAAATGCCGCTCGGAACGACGGCGGATATTTTCCATTATCAGACGTACCTGAAAGCGTAACCTACGGAAGTACCGTTTACAATAAAGGAGCTGACTTTGCACATACGCTAAGGGGAATTATGGGTGATGCCAATTTCTTCAATGCCGTTAAAGATCTCATGGAAACTTTCGCCTTTTCAACGGTAAACACAAGCCAATTGAGAGATTTCTTCCAATCGTATACAAACGAAGATCTCAATGCAATCTTTGATTTATGGGTGTTTCAGCCTGGATATCCCGATTTCAGAATTGGATTTTGGAATGTGGTTTCCAACAATACAACGTATCAATTGAATCTGCAGGTTGAGCAATACCTCAACCATGCCACCAACTATGGAAATAATATTCCTGTAGATATTGAAGTTCAAGGAACTAATGGAGAAGTTTTTACTGATCGATTCATGTTTACCAATGTTTCTAGTAATGATTATGCCCAATTCACAATTGACCTTCCTTTCGAACCCAAACATGTATTTATCAATCGAAACGATCGTCTACATTATGCTTGTTTGGCCCAAGAACAGACCGTTAATTCCGTTGGAAGTCATGACTTAACATTGCTCCGACCGATAGCGTATGGATTCGAAGTGAAATGCACCTCACTGCGGCCGATCGATACACGTACCTGCCACTCACGGAATATGTCATTTCTCCAGACCGCAATTGGTACATTCAAACAAATTTTCCGGAAGGTATTGAAACGAAAACTACCTTTCGTTTCAATGGAAGTGCGGCTGCCACCAACGCTCTTGACACAGCACTATTTGCCGAGATGGCCATATTGGGCCTCGATGAAACGCAATTGGTTTTATTGCATCGGACAGGAAGCAACACCTATTGGCAAGAAGTAACCGATGCAGTTTTGTTCACATCTGGCAGTGCAACCAACTGGAACGGAAGATTTGAAGTTCCGAACATCACATCTGGATATTATGCTTTTGGAATAAAAACAGGTGTTGTACAGTTAAACGAATCCAATCAAAACGCACTCAACTTCCTCGTCTTTCCCAATCACATTGAAACAAAAGAGAATCACGGCGTGCTTCGAATTATCAATGTGTCGGGACAAGTCGTTTATGAAGAATATATTTCCACTCAAAAAAACATTTCAACTGCTGGATTATCTTCGGGTAAATACATTGTTCAAATGAACCAACAAACCACCAGTTGGTTTAAACCTTAAGATAAATGGAGCACATGAATACGCGAAGGGAATGGACCTTCATAGCGCTGGCGGGGCTTTTCATTACAAATGCCATTACCGCCGAATTGATCTCAAGTAAACTCATTCAAATTCCCATTCAAATTGGAAATTGGAGTCATACATTCATAACTATCATTGGCGTTTTGCCTTGGCCGATTGTTTTCTTGTTGACAGATACACTTAATGAATTTTATGGAGAAAAAGCAGTTCGCCGTTTGAGTTGGCTTACTGCTGGATTCATAGCATTTTGTTTTTTAATTGTAAACCTTGCCCTTGCCATTC
>VGFR01000041.1 GCA_016868835.1 Bacteroidota bacterium
CCGGAGGTTATGGCAATGCCTCAACTTTGATGGGTCAGGTTGGAATGACTTATCACGTGCGGAAAGGTTGGTCATGGGCTTTGAATGGTTGTGTTCCAGCAAGTTCGTTGTTGAATGAAGAGGATATACCTGCGCGCATTCAATTGGGAACTTCATATACTTTCGGGAAAACGTTTGCCATGTTTGCCTCTTGCACAGCAAGCAGCAGCGCTGTAGAACGCATTCATTACAGTTTCGGAGCAGAATACATACCCCACGAACAGTTATTTATTCGCGCTGGAATGAATACGTTCTGGCAAACTTGGTCTTTCGGTATAGGTACTTCCTTTAAGTCATGGAAATTCGATGCCTCGGCAGTAATTCATCCGCAATTAGGCACCACGCCTCAGATTGGTTTAGTATATGAAGCGCATTGATCTTTTCGCAGTTCTATTTTTTACGCTGTTTGCATCAGAGGTATGGGCTCAACCCAACTCAGCAGAAGAGTCGAATGTGGTGGAACAACGCATTGAATCAATCTCTTCTTTGCTTGATGAAAGCAGTGAATTGGATTACACTGCACTTGTTGAAGATTTAAATTATTTCTTGGCTCATCCACTCAATTTGAATCAAGCATCAGCCGCGGATTTGCAATCGCTTATGGTTTTAAGTGATACTCAAATTAACGCACTTTTTTTTCATATAAAAAAATTCGGACCGTTGCGCAGCGTGTTTGAGTTGCAACAAGTTCGGGGCTTCGATGCCGGAACCATACGGTGGTTATTGCCTTTTGTATTTGTAAGTGAAAGCGTTGGATTCAATGATTTCTCTTGGCTTCGATTGAAGGAAGAGGGTAGTCATGATCTCATGTATAGAACAAAAACAACGCTTCAGAAGCAAGCGGGGTTTATCAATGATTCCAATACCGGTAAACCTGCCTATTTGGGAAGTAGATACGGACATTACCTCAGGTATCGCTTTCAATACAGAAGAAATATTTTTGCTGGAGTAACACTTGAGAATGACATTGGTGAGTCGTTTCAACAAGGTCCCGATTTCAGATCTGCAGGAATTTTTATTCGTGATGCAAAGTGGTTGAAGGCGTTCGCAATTGGTGATTATCAGGTGCAATTTGGTCAAGGGTTAACGTGTTGGAACAGCCTCGGCTTTGGTAAATCGGCATATGCGGTTCAAGTAAAAAAGAATGCACAAGGGTTTCGTCCATATTCATCGGTGAATGAAAATTTATTTTTTAGAGGGGTTGCCGCTACTGTGGGAAATAAAAACTGGTCTTTGTCGGCTTTTGCTTCCAGAAAAAAATTGGATGCAAATGTGAGTGGTGATTCATTGGTTCAAGATGATGGTTTGGTGATTAGTTCGCTTGCCTTAGGAGGGTTGCATAGAACAACGCAAGAGTTAGCTGATAAAGATGTGTTAACGGAAACGGTTTATGGTGGAAATGTACAATATGAAAAAGGCGTATGGAAAACCGGAGTTGTTGGCGTTGTTCAGCAATTCAGTGACTCTATTCAAGCACGAAGCGATTGGTACAATCAATATCGTTTTTCTGGAAAACAGAACCATGTAATGGGTTGGTATGGTGAAGGTGTTTGGAGAAATATTTCAATGTTTAGTGAAATGAGTAGAAGTGCGAATGGGGCATTTGCGGGAATTGCTGGTTTCAGTGCAGCTCTGCACAATTCCGTTTCAGTTTCTGTAGTGTATCGGAATTATGAGAAAGATTTTCAATCTGTCTATTCCGCCGTTTTTGCAGAAGGTAGCCCCAATATTCCTTCGAATGAAAAAGGAGTATACATGGGATTACAAGCCCAACTCTCAAAATATTTGAGTATAACAGCGTATACAGATGGTGTTGCCTTTCCATGGCTTCGGTATCAAGTTTCTGCACCTTCAGTATTCGCAGATCACCTTATTCAGTTGAATTACAAACCAGATAAAAAGCATGAGTTATATATTCGATATAGAAATCGTAAAACAAGCATAAATCAAAATGTAACTTCGGGTATTGATTTTCCAGTTGATCGCATGAATCAGCAAGTGCGATTGAATTTTATTTTTTCACCCACAGCAGAGATTCGCTTGCATAGTAGATTGGAATGGGTAGATTATCAAGAAGAGGGTCAATCTAGAGAGCAAGGATATCTGGTCTTTCAAGACATTACATGGAAAAAATTAAATATGCCCGTAAGTATTACTGCACGTTATGCCTTATTCCGAACAGATGGTTGGAACGCGCGTATGTATGCGTATGAGAACGATGTTTTGTATAGTTACAGCATTCCTCCTTATTACGGAACTGGTGCAAGGGCATATCTCATTTTGAAATTTGATATTCGCAGAAACATAGATTTTTGGATCCGATTTGCTCAATGGACCTATACAGATAGAACTATAATTTCTTCAGGAAATTCAGAAATACAAGGACCCAGAAAATCTGATCTTACGCTTCAGTTGAGAATGAAGTTTTAAAGTCGTTTAAGAATTTCATTTTCAATTTCCTCACTGTCCCAAACCGCTTGAATATCGGGTCTATTCATGACTTCTTTCATGATTTGGTCTTGACGAATACCATTACTTAGTGCTTGGTTGTATGGAATGTGACTAAAAGTTACTTGTGAGTATAGGGGTATCCACTTTTCTGGATACTTAGATGCGAATCTACCTTCGATTTTTTTCTGAAGAAGGAAATCTTTGTCGGCAGTTAGATCTCGCATCTCAATGTAGTTACGCAGTGCTAATTCTAAAATAGCATCACCGTTTGGCTTGCGTATTTTTCCATATTCTTTTAATAGATCTGGATGATCCTCACCCATTTCGTTCATTAATCGGTTTAGTTCGCTGCAATCTTCAAATCCACTGTTCATGCCTTGTCCATAGAATGGAACAATGGCATGGGCAGAGTCTCCCATGAGCGCAATTTGATTTTTGTAGTTCCAAGGGTTGCATTTGGTCATGACTAAACTAGCTGTTGGATTTGTATTGAAGTCAAGAAGTAATTCTGGCATTAACGCTTTTGCATCTGGGAAATATTTTTCAAAGAAGTTCAGAATGTCTTCATCTGATTTTAATTTATCAAATGATACTTCTCCTTCGAAAGGAAAGAATAAGGTACAAGTAAAACTACCATCGATGTTTGGAAGTGCAATCATCATGAATTCACCGCGTGGCCAAATGTGAAGGCAGTCTTTGCGCATTTGGTGAGTGCCATCTGCATTCGCTGGTATTTCTAATTCTTTATATCCGTGATCAAGGTAAGATTGAGAATATTCATTTCGATCTAGTTTGGTCATACGAGCACGCACAGCACTGAAGGCCCCGTCGGTTCCAAATATTTGATCAAATTGTTTGTGAATGCGTTCTTTATTTTCTCCCTCGAAAACTACGGTATTGGTGTCGAGTTCAACATCTATGCATTTGTGTTCGAAGTTGAGCGAAACATTTTCGAATTCAGCTGCGCAGCGAACAAGTGTTTGATTGAGAATTCCTCTAGAAACACTATAAATCGCTTGACCTTCTTTTCCGTAGGGTTGATAGGTCAATTCTCCGTCAACCGCGTGCATTAACCTCCCATACATTGGAAGTGCTACTTCTTCGATTTCTTTTCGAATATTTGCCCCTTCCAATCCTTTCCAACCACGATCACTCAGTGCAAGATTTATACTTTTCCCTTGAACAACCTTTACGTTGCGAATGTCTGTTCTACGATCGAATACAGATACGTTATACCCGCGTTTAGCGAGATAAACAGCCCACAAGCTTCCTACCAAACCGGCACCTACAATTGCTACATTTTTTTTACTCATGATACCGCATTTAATGCTTGTTCTAAATCGGAAATTAAATCGTGTTCATCTTCAATACCAACACTTAGACGCAACAATGAATCTGTTATTCCGCTTCGTTCTCTTTCTTCCTTCGGAATGGATGCATGGGTCATGGAAGCGGGGTGACCTAACAAAGATTCAACACCACCCAATGATTCAGCCAATGAAAATACGCGAACGGCCATGGCTAATTTTTTAGCATCTTCGAACTGGTCTCCTTTCAAACTGAATGAAATCATACCTCCGAAGTTTTTCATTTGCTTTTTCGCAACGTGGTGATTAGGATGCTCTTCGAAGCCTGGCCAGTAGACACGATCAACCTTCGGATGGTTTTTTAAAAAATGAGCTACTGCTGCGCCATTGGAGCAGTGTCTATCCATTCGAACGTGCAACGTTTTTAATCCGCGCAAAACCAAAAAACTATCTTGTGGACCCGGAGTTGCTCCGCATGAATTGGCAATGAAGGCTAATTGTTCGTACAAGGAATCACTATTGCAACAGATAGCCCCCATGACAACATCACTGTGTCCGCCTAAATATTTTGTTGCACTGTGCATGACAATATCTGCTTCTAAATCCAATGGATTTTGAAGATAGGGAGATGCAAACGTGTTATCTATGATTGAAATCAATTGGTGTTTTTTTGCGAACTGAACGCAAGCCTCAATATCAATGATTTTCATCATGGGGTTGGTTGGTGTTTCCACCCAAATCATTCTTGTGTTCGCATTGACACAATTTTCCATCGCTGAAAAATCATGCATGTCTACGAAATGAAATTGAATGCCATACTTCGCAAATACTTTGGTGAACATGCGATAGCTTCCGCCATAGAGGTCATCGGTAGCAATCACTTCATCACCTGGATTCAACAGTTTTATAATGGCATCTGCTGCGCCCATGCCGCTTGAGAAGCACAGACCGAATTTTGCATTTTCCAGAGCTGCAAGACAGTTTTCCAGAGCAAGGCGTGTAGGATTTTTTCCTCTTGCATAAGCAAAACCTTTATGCACTCCGGGGCTTTCTTGAACGTAGGTTGAAGTTTGGTAAATGGGAGTCATAATAGCTCCTGTAGTAGGGTCTGGTTCTTGACCCGCATGAATGGCTTTGGTTCCGAATTTCATGATGAAAAATTTCATGCAATTTACATCATGCAGCAGATCAACAGCTGATTTCAGTTAGACATTCTTTTCCACGTACTTAATGATTTTCGAAGCAATATCAATTCCAGTTGCTTTTTCTATTCCTTCTAAACCTGGTGAAGAGTTGACTTCAATGATGAGCGGACCGCGTTCACTTCGAAGCATATCTACACCTGCAATGCCTAATTTCATTGCATTTGCAGCTTTTACTGCGGCAATTTCTTCTTCAGCCGTGAGTTCTATAACTGATGCGGTTCCGCCTCGATGAAGGTTACTTCTGAATTCACCTTCTTTTGCTGTGCGAACCATGGCGCCTACTACCTGTCCATCTATCACAAAAGCGCGAATGTCTTCACCTTTGCTTTCCTTGATGAATTCTTGAACAATAACGCGGGCCTTGAGTCCATTGAAAGCTTCAATGACAGAAATGGCTGCTTTTTTATTTTCTGCTAGAACTACCCCAAGACCTTGGGTTCCTTCAAGAAGTTTAATGATAACAGGAGCTCCACCTACTTCTTTTAACGTGCGCTCTACATCTCTTGAGTAATTGGTAAAAACCGTTTTTGGCAGACCAAGGCCGGCGCGCGATAAGATTTGCAGGCTTCTCAGTTTGTCTCTGGAACGAACTAAAGCTTGCGACTCCACGGCTGTAAAGACACTCATCATTTCGAATTGACGAACAACCGCTGTTCCGTAGAATGTTACAGAGGCACCAATACGCGGAATAACAGCATTCACTCCTGTAATTTCTTCTCTGCGGTAGAAAATTTTCGGTTTCTTTTTTTCGATGACAAGATCACATTTGGTATGATCAATAACACGGGCATCATGACCGCGCATTTGTGCAGATTCAATAAGTCTTTTTGTACTGTAGAGCTTCGCATTACGCGATAAAACAACTAAATTCATACGGGGATTTTCAGAATACAAATTACGGAAAGCCTTGACGATTATTTCGCGAGATTGAAAAAAATAATTATTCCTTAAAGAATAGCGATTGCAGTTGGTTGATGTGTTCGCGTTTATTTGCTTTTGCCCTAATATAATTTTGGGCGCAAGTTCTGTATTTCGAATAGTCTACTGTATGCATTGACCAATAAAAATCGAATGCTTCATGAAACGCATTTTTATCAATGGGAAGATCGAAACCAGCACCTTCCTTGGATAAATTTTGCCAAGGAGTTACATTTGAAATAATAGCAGGTAGTCCCGCAGATAGACCCTCTGCAATGGCATGCCCGAAATTTTCTCCCCGTGTAGGAAGATAGAAAACATGCGCCCATTGGTAGTAATCGCGAATCTGCTCTCGGTTGAGATGTCCCAACCATTCATGCTTTATTTCTGTATTTTTCAGCAAGGCATTTACGTGATTGACCAAATCAGAATCTTGAAGTAATCCGGCAATTTTCCAAACCGCAGGTTTATTCCATTGGGCTAAAAGTTCTGCAGCTTCTAAAATGCCTTTTTCTAAACTAACTCGAGCCACGGTGAAGAGGTGGAGTTGGTTGGGTGATTTATTTTTTTCATTCAAATCAGTTGTTTCCAACGAGGCTAAATTAGGAGCAATGTGCACTTTTGCATGAGCTCCGAAGAAATGACGAATTTCTCTCGATTCAATTTCTGAAGTCGCGTGCCATACAATGTTGGAGTATGTTTTCCGAATTCGAGAGAGTAAGAGAAACCCCTTTTTTTTGAATGGCTTTATTTTGAGTGCCTCGGGTTTTAGCATGCCCCGAGGAGCACATATAATCTTGAATTGTAGTTCATGCTTTTTCGCAATTTTCAGAGGAAGTTGTGTGAAAAGCGGTGACCAAAGTGAGTTGAGATAAATCCAATTCGGTTGAATTTCCAAAATGATTTTTTCAAGAACGGCTTCATTTATTTTATTCTCATTCAAATAAAACACATGTGTTTGGTCAGTATGCGAAATCCATGTTTCAGTTTGCACGGGATAGGGCTGGTTGCTTCCATGATCTGTATTTCGTGTAACAATAAAAAATGACGCGTTTACAACATGTTGTGTCATGGAATGCAATGATTGTGTAGGCCCCCCTGCTTGAGTGCCAGGAAGATACCAATCAGAAAAGACAAGTATTTTCAAAGACATTGAATGTGATTGTTTTTAATCCAATGTCCCAATACAACCAAATGCCAAAAGGACGTGAATGGTTTGTTTTGATCTCCGTTTTTGAATGAATTCCAGGCCTTCAGCAATGCTTCATTTTTGAAATATGAAGTTTTGCAAAGAATAGCAATTCCTTCTTCACAAAATGATTTTAATTCATTACGCATCCAAATATTCCATGGAAGGGTGAAACCCATTTTGGGTCTGTTCACTATTTCTGATGGAAGTATATGTGAGAAAGTTTCTGTTAGAAATTGTTTGGGTGTATGCGGGAATTTCAATTCGTCGGGTATGCGCATGGCACAGTTAACAACTCTATGATCTAAAAATGGAACGCGCGTTTCAAACGCATTGGCCATGCTCATTTGATCGCTATCTCTGAGTAAAATGTCATGCATATAACCATAGATTTCACTTCGTGAAACGGAAGTAATAAGTCGTTTTGCATCAAGAAATGCCTCGTCAATGTGTGGTATTGCTGCCGGTTGCGATTGGTTTTTCAAAATGATTTTTGGATCCCAAACAGTTCTCATGGTGTTGTAGCAACCTTTCAAATTCGACGCTCCGTAGCGAAGCATATCTGATTTTCTTCTTCCAACTTCACTCTTATTAAACTGCTTATAGGCAGCTGACATCACCGAGCGAATGGGTTTCGGTAGTGTGAAGGGAAGTTGACTTTTAATTTGACTTAAATGTTTAAAAACGGGATAGCCGGCAAATAACTCGTCTCCACCAAGACCTGAAATAGCCACAGTTAGTCCGGAATTTTTCGCTGCTTCTGTTACCACGAAAGTATTGGGTCCATCTCCGCTCGGATGATCCATGGCATGGATGGCTTCAGGAATTTTATTTAAAAAATCAGTAGCTTTCAAGACAACCTCATGGTGATTAGTATTCCATTTTTTGGCAATGAGCTGAGCGAATTCACTTTCATTGAACGCGTCTTCTTCAAATGAAATGGTAAAGGTTTGAATTGGCGATTCGCTTATTTCTGACATGAGACCTACAAGGAGCGATGAATCTATACCACCAGATAAGAATGCCCCATAGTTGACATCACTTCGTAGGTGCTGCTCAACAGATAATGAAAGCGATTCTTTGAGTTGGTTTTGAAATTCTATTTTACTGCCGAATGAATGTTCGGTTTCAATTTCATAATAACACTTTTTTGAATTTTGATTTTTATCTATCTTCAAATAATGTCCAGGTTCAAGAACATAAATATCTTCAATGATGGTATTTGGAAAGTGAACAGTTTGTGTGCTCACATACTCAGAGAGGACATCAGTATTTAGCTTGTTTGAAAACACGTTGGTTTCAAGTAGAGCTCGCATTTCAGAGCTGGCGTAAATTACCTCATTTGAATTTCCGTAATACAATGGTTTCATTCCAAAACGGTCTCTTACTAAGTAGACGATTTGTTTTTCAATATCGAAAAGGATGAAAGCGAACATCCCCGCTAATTTTTCAAATGCGTTTTCTCCTTGTGTTTCGTATAGTGCGAGTATAGCTTCGGTGTCGCTTAATGTTTTGAATATATAGAGGTGTTTTAATTCGTCGCGAAGTTCTTTGTAGTTGTAAATTTCTCCATTGAAAACAATCACTGTTTTTTCTGAAGAAGAAAACATGGGTTGGTTGGAATTTTCGGAAGTATCAATGATAGAAAGGCGTTGATGGCCGAGGGCTATTGAATCTGAAATGTATGAGCCCGCTGCATCTGGGCCTCTATGCTTCAGAGATTCATTCATGGCATGAATAACTTGCTTCGCAAGGGGCAAAGATTGGTTGAAATGAATTATCCCATTAATTCCGCACATTTCCAGAAGTTAAAAAATACGTGAGGTTATTGATCCAGTTTTGCACACTGATTTCTTTGCTTTTCTCTGAACTTACATGTCCCATTTGGGCGAGCTGAGACTCTGATTTTTCAAAAAGACCATTTAAAGCTTGTATGAGGTCTGACTCATTTTTTGGGTTAAACGCATATCCATTTTCCCCTTCACTTAAAAATTGAAAGTGGGAATGAATTGACGTGGAAAGAATAAGTGGCAAAGCTTTTTTAGCACATTCGTGCACTACAACGCCCCAGGGTTCATAGGTACTGGGCAGCACAAATGCAGAAGCTTTGTTTAATTCGGAATTCAGTTCTTTGGGTTGAAGAAATCCGTGATGAATAATGTTGTCATTTAACACTCTTTGGCCCCATTCTATTCCGGTTCCAGCGCAGTGCAGTTTCCATCCTAATGCTATTCCTTTACTTTTTAGGAAGCATGTCCAAAGAAAATGGAGATTTTTCTGAGGTACATAACGAGACACACACCATAGTGTCTTTGTTGAGTAATCTTTTTCAGCTACTGCTTCTATTTCGTCTGAAGCGGTGTATAAACCTGTTCGAATATGGGAGGAAGAAAAGCCAATTTTTGAGGCCATTTTTTTTTGTGAATCACCTGGAACAAATGCGAAGTTGAATCGGTTTTTCAACTTCGATCTGAAATAAAAACTTCCAATGAACTGTCTAAATTGGTTTTCCCAAGGGGTGTCGAACATGAGGATTTTTATTCCTGCATAATCTTTTATCAATGCCATGTACTCTTTATCGGCCCATCCGCTAATTAATACGGCATTGTATTCTTTCAAGTTCAGATTTTTCAATACACTTGAATTTTTTTCATTGTGAATGATATCATCCTTCCAATTGAATTGAAAGGGGGCTTCAGCGTGAACGGGATAATGAATTACGGTAAAATGGAATGTGCCTTGAGCTTGATTCAAGCAATTGACCATATAATCAGCCAGTTCTCTATACAAGACTAAAATCTTCATGTCACAGCCGTTTCATTGCTTTTTAGTTGCTCCAATTGAAGGCGAATCCGATTGTCTTTGTATAAATAGAAATACATCCATAGGAAGAATGGAAATCCATTTAAGAAATAGTGTCCTTGTCGGGCTAGATACAAAATAATAATGAGAGTTAGACCATTTGACATGACCCAGTAGGTTTCTTCCACAGCGGTTTTCTTGAATATCCAGCATTTGAAGAGTACAAAAAACATAACGCATAAACCGTACAACCCGGTTTCTGACATAAGTCTTAAGAACATAGAATTTGCATCCATCTTATTAAAATCTATGTCTACTGCTCCGGCTAGGTTTGTGAGCGAGTATTTATCGAATGCAATTGGGTGAGAGCCAAGTCCGGTACCTAGAAGTGGATTCCTTTTGAAATTTTCTAAGGCCACATGGTAATTGTTGTAGAGAACGAAACTGGATCCATGTATGTCATAACTCTTGTAGTTTCCTGTATTGAAAACAGTAAAGGTTCCGTCCCACCGCTCAGTGAATTCAGGAATATTTTTATATGCGTAATCGAATGAAAAAATAAAAAGTGGAACGAATATGATGGCATATTTCACGAATCCTAAATTCAAAAGCATGAGCACAATGGTTAGGAATATGGCTATAATTCCCAAACTAGAAAAAGTTAAAAAATAGGCAATTGCAATGACTATGCTCTGCCAACGTTTTACAAATAGGGTTTTTCGAGCTACAATGTTATAACATGAAACGAAAAATGCTGGCGCTATTGCCGCAGCGAAATATGCGGGTTCTGAAAAAACTGAGTTCACGCGAATACCGAGGCCTCCTTGTGTTACCCCCCACTTATTGAAAATCCAACCAAAGTGATAACCTGGTCGAAAGCCAACTTTAAATGAAATAAGCTGGAAAATTCCAATCAAGGATATGATCAGGGCTCCGAACATATAGTACTTGAATAATTCCTTCAAGTTATAGTCAAAGGCTTGAATGACATAATGATAAAATAGCACTGAAGTGAAAAAGCCTATAAATATTTTAATGAATTGAGTGTAGGTGTTTAAACCCGCTGCAACATAAATGATACCGCCAATGAGTAGCGGAACGAAGATGAGTACCGGCCATTTAGGAACCCCATATTTAGCGAAAAAAATAGGGAAGAAAAGAAGGAAGAAAAGATAACTTACGTAGGCTTCAAATGGCTCTTTGAAAAAAACATAAGATGAGATGAAGATGGTGATGAAAATAGATATGACAACAAACCATCTAAACATTGCTTTCTTTTTTTTGAGGTTGAGCTATTCGGTCTTTCCAACGAATGAACTTCATTTCAAAAATATGGTAACTTAAGGAGGAAATAACAATTGAAAGCACAAATGATACTCCGTAGAGCAGCAGGTGCTCTGGTGTTGAGATGTCTTTATTTAGCCCAATGGTTTTCTCAAGCAAATGAATGGTGAACACAATACATAAGACATGGTACATGTAAAAGCCGTATGAAATCTTACCTAGGTACTCAAATGGTTTGAAATGAAATTTGAAAAAGCTTTTTTCATTACCAACAACATTGAGAATGATTATCAGAAACAGAATTGCGAAAATGAGGTAAAGAATATCTTCTAAAAAACGAGGAGTAAGAAATATGAGAACAGGAAGTAAAACAATGCTGAGTACTTGATTAACGGGTAGAAATGCAATTTTTAAAATCCAAGATTTTTTAGCATAGAAATAATAAGCTCCGAGTCCACCTAGTGCCATGCATTCTATTTTCGACATGGCAAAGAATTTTTTTACAACAAGCAATGCTGGTTTGGGATAATAATGTGAACCTATGATTAACAGTGCTTTGATTAAGATGAGAAGCACTATGATACGAATCAATGTTTTCTCTAGATTTTTACTTTTTTTAATCACCCATGGCCATAACAAATAAAACTGTTCTTCAACACCTATTGACCAAGACTGACCTATGTTTGGTACAGCGGTGGTATAAATGCTGAATGCCAAATTGGGCATGAATAAAGCATAGAGTATGAAGTTTCCCCAAAAGTTTGGATTAAAGAATTTGTCTTGTTCGGGTACGGCGAAGAATTCAAAATGTGGAAGTACGAAAAAGCCAATGATAAAAATGAAGTAATACAGTGGCCAAATTCTTAGAATTCTTCTGAAGTAGAAGAGCTTGACTTTAATTTCACCGTAATTCTCTTTTTCTTTGAGTAAGAGATATGTGATTAGGAATCCGCTGAGAACGAAAAAAAAGACGACTCCGAGTGCGCTGCTGTATGCAATAAGGGGACTTAACCAGCCAACCTCTTTATTTAGAACAGATTCAAGGGCCGTTAATTTGGTGATTCTTTCGTCGGGAACAATCCAATGTGTGCCATATCCCGTAAACTTCTTTACCAATTCAACATGGGTAAAGAACACAGCAAGTGCTGCAAAAAAACGCAAACTATCAATGCCTTTAAAATGTTCCTTTTTCACCTTGTCACTTTTCGTGACGTGAAGTTACGATTTTTCAATCATCTGTTGAAGCAATTGCTCTGTTCCCACTCTGATTTTTTCCCAAATAAAGTTCTTTTTGACTTGTTGTAATCCTGTATCGGCAAGTAGTTGTCGTTCAGATTGACTCATGGAATTAAATAGTAAGATGGCATTTTCAATGTCTTGTGGCTTTTCAATCAGAATTCCAGATTGTTCGTTGATTAGAACTTCAACCGCACCTACATTGGTTGCAATAGGAACCAAACCTCTGGCCATTCCTTCCAATAAAACATTCGGCATACCCTCAGAGTAAGACGGAGAGACGATGGCATCGCAAGCATCTAACAATTTACAGATAGACTTTTTGTCTTTCTGTGGTCCATGATAGGTAATATTTTTTGATTGGATTCTTTTTCTAAATGGAATATCTCCTATGAAATGGAATTGAATGTGTGTATGATTTTTCAATACAGCGTTAATTTCTTCAATGGCTTTTCTTCGCTCATATCTTCCCAAGAAAACAAAAACAGGATGCTCATTTTGAATTCGCTGTGTAACAATCCAATCGGAATCAATACCCGACGGGATCTCTGCAATTTTTGATTTTTCAATATTCAATTGAATCAGTATTTCAGTTATTTTTCCGCCATAGGATACCACATAATCTGCATGTTTTAAATTCCATTTAACAGGGTCCTTCAGTAACCAGCTTTTAATTCTTTCAGAAAAAGATGCCGGACGTTGAAACATTTCCAATCCGTGAAAATTGACGGCAATTGGCCCTATGTCTATTTTCTTTTTGCGTTTAAGATTCAAGAGATGCCAAGCTGTGAATCCTTTCGCAATGACAAGGTCAAATGTTGACCATTCTGTTTTTAGTTTTTGAAAAAGATCAGTGGAATATTGATGCGATTCTCTTAGATAGTGTCCAGGCATTTGTCCCAATGAAGGAAATCGAAACCCGAAAACATTGAGATGGGTGGGATTCTCAAAAGCATTTTTCACATCATTGTTTGTAGGCAATTTTGATTTTCCGTAAACGCAATGTACCAAGGTTACTTCATGGCCAAGCTCAAGGAGATGCTTACAAAGATTGGCGCTGTGACGTTGCATGCCTCCAATACAATAAGGCGTTATTCCATCGGTCAACAAGGCTATTTTCATGATTCAAAGTAGTTAAGAATTGCACGTGCGTTATTCGTCCACTGATGTCTTTCCAATACAATTTCTTTGCTTAACGTTCCAAAGCATTTGTACATTTCTGGTTGATTTATAAATTCTTGAAACCGTTTCAGCAGTTCGTCTTCCGATCCAGAAAAGAGTGCACAAGATTTTTCGGAAAAAATGTCAAGTACGCCAGGTTTATTGATAGCAATAATGGGTTTTTCCATTAATGCATATTCAAATAATTTTACAGGTGAACAATACCAAGCTGTAGATGGTAATAGCAAAACATCCATGACTGAGAGGTAATTCCAGATTTCTTTTTTAGGAATAGAACCGGTAAATGTTACTTGGTTGGAAATTTCAAGTTCCTTGCATATTTTCTTGTATTCAGGTATTAAGTACCCATCGCCTACAATCAATAAGTGAACATTCTTCATTTTTATTTTCGCAAAAGCACGTATGCACAGATCAACACCGTGGTACGGTAATATTGACCCCATAAATCCAAATACTTTTTTATCTTTTAAATGCGCTAAAGGTTTTGGATTCTTCGAATGAAGTGCCATTTGAATTTCATTTTTTGAAATGGCATTTGGAGTAAAAATGAATTTTTTCTGTTCAATTCCATAGCTGCTACTCAGGACTCTGGTTAATTCAGAGTTTATTGAGGCTATTGCGGTACAGGATTTCAGTAGATATTTAAACTTGTATTTCCCAATGAAATGGATCAAAGAACCAGACCCTTCAAATGCTTTCGTCTCTTCCTCAAATGGAGCATTAATCTCTACAACGTGATGAATACCATATTTTTTGATTACTCGAATACTTCCATTGCTCATCCATGCACTTCTTTCATAAATCAAATCGGGTTGGAAAGACTGAATTTTTTGCATCAATTTCTTTTGAGCGAATGAGTCGAATTGCATCCATTTCAGTTCTTTTAGTGTGCGCCAAATAATTTTAGGAACGAATTGTTTGAATTTCTTTTTCTGAACCGTTACATGCTTATCGGATAAACGAGATTTCGGTTTTTCACCCATGACCAACACCTCTACCTCATGACCCATTTCTTGAAAGGCTTCTACCATTCCTCGCATATGAGAACCATAGCCTGTAGATGCTTCAAAATACAGTTGACTATGGGGTGAGTAAAATAAGATTTTCATTTCAATGCAATCATGATTTTTTCTATCTCGTGCACTCGGTAATCGACGCTGTCTTTTTAACTTACTA
>VGFR01000042.1 GCA_016868835.1 Bacteroidota bacterium
ATAAAATGAGAAGAAAGTAGGAATGTAATTTCATGTGGTTTCGAAATGGATGTGGGCTTGAACAACCACTTTCATTGCGGCTGTTTCTGTTCGCAATCGGTTGTCTCCTAATGTTAGTGCCAATCCGTTCTTTGCAAATTCAATTTCGTCAGGTGCAAAATCACCTTCGGGTCCAATAAAAAGAGAAAGCTGATTTTCTTTTTTTGATATCTGAGCAAGTTTAAATTTTTCTCCGCTAGCGCAATGGGCCAGGCACTTCATGCCCGGGGCTTCATTCCAAGCTTGAATGAATGGAACATCGAAATGAAAAACAGGTAAATGAAATTGCACACTCTGTTTCATTGCTGCAACGGCAACTCGAAGAATGCGTTCGGGTTTTAAATGAATTCGCTCTGAATTTTTGCATTGAATGAAATGAATGGAACGAACACCCATCTCTACCACTTTTTCCACCAGCCATTCAGTTCGGTCACTGTTTTTCGTTGGTGCAACGAACAAATGTATTTCAGGGTTGGTATTGGCTATACTTTCTTTGTCTAATGTTCGCACCACGCACTGCTTGTCAATTTTTTCCAATTCAACTGTGGCTCTTGTTCCTTTTCCATCCGTAACAAAAAAAGTTTGCCCCGCATGCATGCGCAAAACCTTGATGTGTCTGCTTTCATCTTCATTCAGTTTCCACGTTTGATCTGGAATTACGTCTTGGAAAAATAACATGGTCACAAATTAAGAAGGTTGACGATGGAATGTGCTAATTTTGTGTCGCAAATTTACGTTATGCCGAAAATTTCTCAAAAAGCAGTGGCCATGCCACCTTCACCAATTCGCAAATTGGTTCCATACTCGGAAGCAGCCAAAGCTGCAGGTAAGAAAGTGTATCACTTGAACATAGGTCAGCCAGACATTGAAACGCCAGAAGTGGTGCGCAATGAAATGAAGGCCATTGATGTGAAGGTGATTGAGTACAGCAACTCAGATGGAATTGCTTCCTACAAGAAAGGCCTTGCCGGTTACTACCAATCGAAAGGAATTCAAATTGATTCAAGCAATCTCATGGTTACCACTGGGGGATCGGAAGCTCTGATTTTTGCTTTTATGACTTGTCTCAATCCGGGCGATGAGGTGATTATTCCCGAGCCGTTTTATGCAAACTACAATGGTTTTGCAGTAATGGCAGGTGTGAAAGTTGTTCCTGTTCAATCGTTCATAGAATCAGGATTTGCATTGCCTCCAATTTCATCTTTTGAAGAGAAAATTACAGATAAGACGAAGGCGATATTGATTTGTAATCCTGGAAATCCTACCGGATATCTCTACTCGAAAGAAGAATTAGAACAGCTACGCGATTTGGTTTTGAAGCATGATTTATTCCTTTTCGCAGATGAGGTATACCGCGAGTTTATGTATGATGGAGCAATACCCCATAGTGTTTTGAATTTGGCAGGTTTAGAGAATCATGCGGTGATGATAGACAGTGTGAGTAAGCGCTATAGCATGTGCGGAGCGCGCATTGGAGCCTTGGTAACGCGCAATTCTGAAGTAATGGGAATGGCAATGAAATTCGCGCAAGCAAGATTGTCTCCACCAACCTTCGGTCAAATTGCATCTGAAGCTGCATTGGAAACGCCACAATCTTATTTTGAAGGAGTAGTGGCTGAGTATGTAAAACGAAGAGACATTTTGGTTAATGGATTAAACGCCATTGAAGGTGTTATCTGCCCGAAGCCGAAGGGAGCGTTCTATTGCATTGCAAAATTGCCTATTGATAATTCAGATAAGTTCTGTCAGTGGATGCTGGAAGAATTTTCATTTGAAAATCAAACGGTCATGATGGCTCCAGCAACAGGATTTTATGCAACTCCAGGTGCTGGTGTGAATGAAGTGCGTTTGGCCTATGTTCTCAATGAGGAGTCTCTGCGAAATGCCGTTCGTTGTTTGGAAGTGGCTTTGCAAGAATACCCGGGTAAGTTGGTCTAATTTTTTGAGAAAGGCTTTTGAGCGTGTTGCAATTGAATTAATTTCGGAAAAAATCAAAACTAAAATGAAAAAGGTTTATTTGTTTTTAGCCATTGCCGGTTTGGCATTTCTTGCGTCGTGCACGGGTGAGTCTGCCGGTGATGTGAACCAAGATAAAATCTATACCGAGTATGAACAGTTTTATGATTCCAATACGGGCGTAACTACTGTCATTGCTCGTTTCCGATTTGGTGGTCCATTGGGAACGTTATTGGAACTAGACTCAACAGATTATGTAACATTCAATGGTGAAGACCTTCCGTACAGCATTTGGTGGGGTGCTCACGTAAAGCAATATGTGGGTAACATTGCACCGGGCACGTTTGTCTACACCAATTTAGACGGAAATGTTTTTACCAACACAGTTCCTGCATTTGAAAGCATTGATTTCCCTTCTGACTTTACCCAATTAAGCCGCTCTGCAGCTTACAATTTTGTTTGGACAGGAACTCCATTGAGCCAAAATCAAGAGGTTGGAATTTTTGTTGGAACGTGGTCTTGGGGCGATGATACTTGGAATTACACAACAGGAGTAGGAGCTACCAATATGGTTTTTGGTACCAACTCTTTGGCCAATCTAACTTTAGGAACTTCTACTGTTTATTTGGATCGTGCTACGCGCTTGTTGAATATTCAAGGAACTTCGAAGGGTGGAGTGATTCGAGGAAAGTACCGCGCACCCAATCGCAACATTACAGTTGTTCAATAAAAATGAATGATACAGAGAAAAAGGTGTTCAGGTTGAACACCTTTTCTTTTTAAAGTACTCGAAAAGCTGTTCTTCTATTTTTGGCCTTGTTTACCGAATTGTCATTCGGTGCAATGGGTTTCGTCTCTCCGAATCCTTCAGATTCTAATCGTTCAGCGGAAATACCTTTGCTTTCTAAATAGGTCTTTACACTTGCAGCTCTGTTTTTCGATAAGGTTAAATTTTTATCCTCATCACCATCGCTGTCTGTGTGTCCTTCAATACGAATGCGAAGTTGCGTGTTACGAGTAAGCAGGTCTACCAATTTATTCAATTCAACGTACGATTGTGGTTCAAGAGCAAAACTGTTGCTTGCGAAAAAGATATTTTCTAAAATGATTTCTGCTCCTGCTTCCATTTTACTCAACGGAGCATCTTTGCGAAAGGGTTCTTGACTGGTGTAATTCTTCAATGAGAAATTGGAAGAATAAAAGAGGTAATTGGGATTAGAAACATTCAATGCGTAATCTTCACCGGTTGGCAGGCACACAAGGAAATATCCGTTTCTACTTTTGTTTGAAACGGCATCGGCAACAAGCTCACCCGTGTTGAGATTGGTTAACTGAAGACTTGCTTGCAATGGTACATTGGTCTTACTGTCGTAGACGTATCCTTCCACATAGGTTACAAATCGCGGCCTGTTCATGTCAGTTAACTCAAAAGCATAGAGATCCAATCCACCGAATCCACCTTCACGGTCAGAAGCAATGAGTGCTATTTTTCCATCGGTGGTTACCTGTATGGAATTTTCATCGCCGTGCGTGTTGATTGGATAACCAAGATTTCGTGGAGTACCCCAATTGCCATCGGCATTCAAGGTGCTCACAAAAATGTCTAATCCGCCCATTCCCGGATGTCCATTCGAAGAAAAATAAAGGGTTTTGCCATCGGGATGAATGAAGACACTTTCCTCTCTTCCCTTGGTGTTTACTTTTCCAGGAATTTTTTTAGGAGCGCTCCATTCGCCATATCTGTTGATTTGGCTGTAATAAATATCTTGGTTTTCAATGGTATTTCCATTTACTTTTTTACCTCTTACGAAATAAATGGTAGAGCCATCGGCGGTCATGCTTGGTTGTGACTCCCAGATGCCGCTGTTTATGGTGCCTCCCATATTTTCTGGTTGGCTCCATCCTTGAGCCGTTTTCATTGAGAAGAATAAATCACAGCTTCCAATCCCGGTTCTGTTAGGTCCCCAATCTCCGAATAATTCACAAGCAGTGAATACAATGGTTTGTCCATCGGCAGAGAGCGTTGGAGCTCCTTCATTGAGAAGGGTGTTTATTTCTACTACAGGTCTGGCTTGTTCCCAGTTGGTCATGACTGCAGTATTTTCCTTCCTGCCTGCAATGAAAAAATCTTCTTGTTTTCCTTTAAATGCATCGGGTGTTGGAACCAATCGGGTATACAAAAGTGTTTTGCCATCGGCAGAGATGGCGGGGTAATATTCATCATTTTTTGTATTCACTTTTTCTCCCAAATTCACTGGGTTGAAGGGAATCGGATACTTCATGGATTCTTGTGCGAAATAGGCGCTTTCTAAAATTAAGGTAGCTCTTTCATGCACTTGAGGATTGCTCTTGGGTGCGCGTATGTATTTCGTAATGGACTCTTCGGCTTTTTTATAATTTCCCACACCGAAGTAGCATTCTCCCAACATGAAATATCCCATGGGGAAAATGCCTTCATTCAAAGCAATACCTTTTTCAAGTGGGGCAATAGCCTCTTGCATTTGACCTTGCTCTGCATACACTTGAGCGAGAAGATAAAAGGCCTCAGCAAAGTCTTTGTTTTCATTGCATATTTCATTGAGTATGACCGTGCAGATGCTATAATTGTATTGTTGGTAGGCTGCAAGGGCCTCTTCATATTTTTTAATTGCTCGCTTATCCTTAATTGTATACGTTTTGTTGGGCTGCGCGAAAGCCAGGCAGGAGGTCGCTAGAAGGACCAAGATGAAGAGAGTGCGTAGGTTCATGTTCCGAAGTTCTTTCAACATTCTTACCAAACGCAACAAGTTCGAATTAATTTTGAACAATGCGCATTGTTTTACTTTCCGACACCCATGCATACATTGACGAAAAAATATTGCGTTGGTGCGCACAGGCCGATGAAATTTGGCATGCTGGAGATATAGGTAGTGAAGGCGTTTTAGATGATCTCGGGGCTTTGGGCAAAACAACACGCATTGTTTTTGGAAATATTGATTCAACAGAGATTCGCCAAAGGACGCATGAGGATCTCTTTTTCGAAGTGAATGGTCTGCGTATTTTTATGACACACATTGGAGGCAGACCGAATGCATATCCGTCTCGAATTTCAAAACGCATTCTAGAAGAAAAGACAGGTCTTTTCGTTTGTGGTCATTCGCACATTTGTTTAGCGGGAAGAAATGATAAAATTGGAAATCTTCATTTAAATCCAGGTGCCGCAGGTGTTCACGGGTTTCATAAAACTCGAACACTTATGACCTTTGATATTCTTTCAGGTAAAGTAACCAATTTGCAAGTGGTTGAATTGGGGCCTCGCGCTACTTCGCTACCTTGAAAACGAAAACATCTTCGTTGGGTCTTTTCATGAAGTATTGTTCGCGAGCAATTTTTTCAAGCGTGTAACCTTTGGCTTTTACGCCCTCCAATTCAGTTTTGACATATTTATTTTCTTCTTCAATGCGCTGTGCTTGATCGCGAAGTTTGTGAAGTTCCCAGCGCGATGAAATAATAAATGGAATGTCAATACTATTCAAAAACAGATTGTACAAAACAAATAACGCTAGGGTGAGCGTGTATTTGTTAGCGAAAAAATTCAAGAATTGTTTCATTCGAAAACAAATTTCACCCCTTGCCACTGAAATATTCACGTGAATTCAAAACTTTTCACACATGGCATTGTTATTTTTGACAACATGCATCATTTTTCGGAGCAGCTCATTGCTGATTTAGAGTTCACGGAGATTCGTGAGAGGTTAATGAACTTCGCGCAACAACCGCATGCGAAATTTGGTTTTGAAAAATTAGAGCCCATTCGCAACAATGAAAAATGGCGTTGGACTTTGAATATTACTCAAGAGTTGGTGCAAGTGAGTGCAGGCGATTTTGCATTTCCAGCCTTGCAATTTATAGATTTTGAATCAGACTTGAAACTCTTGCGTATTCGAGATGCCGTTCTTTCTGAAGAGGGATTCATGCGCATTTTGCAGGCATGTCAGGTCATTGCCTCTTTGAAGCAATTGCCAAATGAAATGATTTCGGCGTATTCGAATTTGTTTGGATTAATAGATTCTTGTAAGTATTCCGATGCCATTGAAAAATCGATATTGCAAATTTTCGATGCGAAGTGGAAGGTGAAAGACGATGCGTCTCCGGAATTGGCGAGTATTCGTCACGAAATTGCTTTGGTTCGAAGGGAAATTGCGAAGAATTTCCAACGTGTCATGAAAGACTTGCAGTCAAAAGGATTTTTGGGCGACACGGGAGAATCATACCTGCATGACAGAAGGGTTTTGTCTGTTTTAAGTGTGTATAAGCGAAAGGTTGCAGGAAACGTTCTTGGAACCAGCAAAACAGGTGCCCTGACATATATTGAGCCCCAAGCTAATTTGCTATTGAATTCACAATTGGAGATGTTTTTTGGGGACGAGCGTGATGAAATTCGAAAAATCTTGCAACGTTTAACGCGTTATTTATCGAATCATCAAGACGAGTTAAATTCAATTTTGAAAACACTTCGCATTTTTGATGAATTGCAAGCGAGAATGCGGCTAGCACAATTGTTAGATGCACAACTTCCCAAGGAGTCTGAAGAAATTGAAATTCATTTAGAAAAGGCGTATCATCCGTTGCTGTTTCTAAAGAACAAAGAGCGCAACATGCCCACCATTCCGCAGACGGTAACCTTAAATGCTGAACAGCGCATGTTGGTCATAAGCGGACCCAACGCAGGCGGAAAGAGTATTACGCTGAAAACGGTGGGGTTAATTCAGCTCATGTGGGAGTGTGCATTACTGGTGCCTGTTGCAGAGTCGAGTAAAATGAGTCGTTTTCATTCTGTTTTAACAGATATTGGTGATCATCAAAGTATAGAGAATCAGTTAAGCACGTATTCGTATCGACTGAAACGAATGAAGTTCTTTCTTGAACATGCCAATCGAAGAACGCTTGTTTTGTTGGATGAATTTGGAACCGGCTCGGACCCTGAGTTGGGTGGGGCATTGGCAGAGGTTTTTTTCGAAGAATTATATGGAAAAAAAACCTTTGGGGTGATTACAACGCATTTTTCTCCAATAAAAGTAAAAGCGTCGCAGCTGAGAAATGCAGTAAACGGATGCATGCTTTTTGACACGCTCACTTTGGCACCAACGTATCAATTGAGTATGGGCGAGCCGGGATCTTCCTTCACCTTTGAAGTGGCCAAAATGAATGGAATATCAGAAGATTTATTGAATAGAGCAAGGAAAAAAGTTGATGGAAAAAAAGTGAAGATGGATCAGCTCTTAAGTGATTTGCAGCGACAGAAGACAGAATTGCAATTGACCATGAAGCTTACAGCGGAACAGCATGAACGTGCTCGAAGAGAGGAGGAGGGGTTCAAAGGAAAATTGGAAAAGTTGGAGTTGAAATTGGAGCGTCAACAGTTGCTGTCTGATCGAAACAATAAGTACTTACATCTTGGGAAAAAGATGGACACGTTTGTGGGTTCATTTGTTCTTCGGTCTAAGAATAAGGAGTTGTTGGAGGAGATAAAAAAATTCATTGCCATGGAGAAAACCAACCGCATGGAATCTGCTCAAAAGAAGAAAGCCGAAACTGAAATTCGACAACGTCAAGATAAAAAGAAGAAGTTGGTTCAAGATAGAACGTTGATGATACAAGGTGCTACGGTTCGGTTGGAGAGAACGCGTCAGGTAGGTGAAATCATTGATGTGCTTGGAGAAACGGCTACAGTGGCATTCGGGAATTTTAAGACAAAAGTGGAGTTGAATAAACTCATTCTTATTCCCTAACTGGGAGAAAATCCTTTTTTAGCTGCTTCGCGAAGCATGAAATCAAATGCTTGTTCGAAATTGTTCTCGATAATGCCGTCGAGAATGGCGTCTTTGATTGCATTTTTTATTTCGCCAACTTCACTGCACGGTTGAAGCTTAAAAGTTGACATGATTAATTCACCACTAACAGGAGGTTGGAAATTGCGAATGCGGTCTTTTTCTTCGAGTTCAACAAGTTTTTCTTTTACCCGCTCGTAGTTGGCTGAATATTTTTTGACTTTGTGTTCATTTTTTGAGGTGATATCGGCCTGACAAAGAAGCATCAAGTCATCAATATCATCGCCGGCTTCAAAGAGAAGTCTTCGAATGGCTGCATCTGATATTTCCTCTTTGGTTAAAGCAATGGGTCGAAGGTGAAGTGCCACCATTTTCTGTACATACTTCATGGTTTGATCCAGTGGTAACTTGAATCGGGCGAATAATTTTGGAACCCACTTGGCGCCCAAATCCTCATGTCCGTGAAAGGTCCAACCCAGCTGCGGTTCGAAACGTTTGGTTGCTGGTTTGGCAATGTCATGCAATACGGCAGACCACAGTAGCCAGAGGTTGTCTGTGTTTTTTCTCAAGTTGTCTATGACTTCTAGGGTATGATAAAAATTGTCTTTGTGTGCAACTCCGTTTCGTTTTTCTACCCCATGTAATTTCACAAATTCAGGAAAGAATTGTTGAAGAAGATTCGTTTCAAAAAGCAGGTTTAGACCAACTGATGGTTTTTTGGAAAGAAGAATTTTATTGAACTCAACCATGATTCTTTCAATGCTAATGATATCAAGTCGATGCGCCATGGCTTGAATGGCATGAAATGCATTTTCGTTCAAATTGAATTGCAATTGAGCGGCAAAACGAACAGCTCTCATCATACGTAAAGGGTCATCTGAAAAAGTTGACTCAGGGTCTAGCGGGGTGCGAATTATTTTACTGTTGATGTCTTCCACACCTTGGAATGGGTCTATGAGCTGACCAAAATTTTCTTTCTGGAGTGAAATTGCAAGAGCGTTGATGGTAAAATCGCGCCTCCATTGGTCGTCTTCTAAAGTACCTTTGGAAACCTCAGGCTTCCTCGAATTCGCTCGGTAAGATTCTTTTCTGGCCGATACAAATTCGACTTCAGTTTTTTTGTAGTTGAATTGGGCTGTCCCGAAATTCTTGAACAATGTCACTTTCTTCACGCCTAAATAGTGAGCTGTTTTTTGAGCAAGAATAAGGCTGTCGCCGTCTGTGACAATATCAACATCTTTGTTCATTCTTTTCATCACAAGGTCACGAACAAAACCTCCAATGACGAATGCACGGCAATTCATTTCTTCGCTTGCTTTTTGAACGGCAAAGAACAGAGAATTCTGAATGTGCTTTTGGAATGGCATAGGGTGCAAATTTAGGTTTCATTTTCGCTGTCGATACAACTAAATGTTTGCAAATTTCGTCTTAACTTGCGAACGCTAAAAAATAAATCTATGACCAAACTTTTTATGCTCATCTTTGGAGCTGTTTTAACTGTAGGACAAATTCAGGCTCAAGCAGAGCCAAAAATGGATCTCATCATTGAGGTGAATGAGAAAACGTTCAAGAATTACAAAGATGGTTTTTGTCAAGTTGCATTCGAACTCAGCCCTTCAGCTGATTTAGTAGGTTTGAAGAAGATGGTGGCTGAGAATCCACAGTATTTTCAAATCAAAACACAAGGCTATAACGTTACTCTTGGATTTTCAGATAAATTGCCTTGGGCCATTTGGAGAAAGGTGTTTGTTCAAGCAGATATTCATGTGATCCAAGTTATTCAGAGCAACCAATCTAAAGTTGTAGATGAAGACGGGTTCATGAGCATGTTTGGTTTTGAAAACATTAAGAAATAAAACAATGAAAGTAATGTTAAAAATAGCCGTTTCGGTATTTTTCTTCTG
Source organism: Bacteroidota bacterium (assembly GCA_016868835.1). Lineage (GTDB taxonomy): Bacteria > Bacteroidota > Bacteroidia > Flavobacteriales_D > Sanyastnellaceae > CAIZGX01. The sequence goes on from VGFR01000042.1 coordinate 9,710, forward strand.
GCTAGTCTCTAGTGTGTCGGCACAAATTATCACTTGTCCTACGGCAAGTGATAGGCAATTAACGGCCTACACCAATGGACAACAAAATGACTCCATATTTTTCATTTGTGGTATCAACCCCATTGTAGCAACAACTGACTTAATTGCCGTTGCCCCTGCGGGAAGCGTTGGTCCGTACAATATCATTTGGCAACAATTTGTGCCTGCCACAAACTCGTGGACCAACTTACTTACGTTGAATACCATTACGCTTCCAAATACATTAACCGGCGTTGGGGCAGGAGGTTACAGAGCCATTGTACAAAATGCGTTTGGTCAGGTAATCGAAGTAGATGTTGCTTGGGTGTGTGAAATCAATGCCTTGCCCTCGGTGAATATCAACAACATTAACCCGGGGTGTGGCGCCTTTATGATTTTGAGCGGAAATGTAAACATGGGTAATATTACAGGTTACTACAACCCGCCTGCAGACATTGCCACACCATTGATAGTAAATGCGAATACCGATTTTACAGTTTGTTTCAACGGAACGCATACATACAATTCAGATATGATCTTTCAGTTGGTTGGTCCTGCTAGTTGCGGAAGTCCAGTGGTTACATTATCACCCTTTACAACCACCCTCGGTCAACCGGTCAATTGCAATCCGAATGATAACTTCACCAATTTATGTTTCACCAATACCGGAACAACTGCAAGTTTCAATATGTGCACTGCCGGAGCAAACATGACAGGAAGCTATGGGAATTACGGTATTACTCCTGGAACCCCCATTAATTGGTCACCCCTCTACGGATGTGATGCTACAGATGGATTCAGTCTGCAAGTTCAAGATTGTTGGATTACAGATGCGGGAACGGTATTGAATTCAAGCTCACTTACCGTTGTTGGCTTAAACGACATTGGTGTGAATACTACGTTGGTGATGAATCCAGCTGTAGCATCAACTTTGATTATTGATGGAACAGGAACTGTTTATCCAACGAACTGTGCAACCACAACCATTCCATTGGTAATGGCTGCGAGCGTTTTATCGCCAATCAATTTTACAGCGCAATACCAATGGACCGCGAATCCGCCTGCGAGTATCTCTAGTCCTAATGGAAGCCTTGCAGTAGGAGGACCAGTGAACACCCTTGTAACACCAGCGCCTACCGTAGATACTCAATACACACTCACATTGGTTTCTCCTCATCCGGGTAATCCTTGCGGAGGAACCTTTACAGCAACGGCTTTATATGATTACATTGGGGGGTCAACTCCAATTGTAAACCTTCCAAATACCATGTGCATTGGCGCACCAGCGTTTAATTTAACTACCACGCCAACAGCAGGTACGTGGACCGGAACGGGTGTTACTGGCCCATCTGCAGGGGTGTATCAATACAACCCTGGTTTGGCAGGAAGTACAGCGGGAATTGGAGTTCCTATCAATGTCACATTTACTCCTCCAGCAGCGAGTTGCTACACGCCGTTAACAACTACGGTAACCATAACAGCAGGTAATACTCCAGCCCCAACACTTAGTGCCCCAAGTACACTCACGTGCGTAAACAGCGCACCGTTTAATTTAACCTCTACTATAACAGGAGGTCTTTGGTCAGGTACTGGAATTACGTCAGGATTTGGGGGAACCTTTAATCCAACAACTGCCGGCGTAGGTACTTGGACAATCACCTATACACCGCCTGCTGCAAGTTGTGCTCCAGCGAATACCATTCAAATAACGGTGCAGTCAGCATCTGGAGCTACCTTAACTGATCCCGGACAATTGTGCGTTACTGCAGCTCCTGTTGCATTGTCTGCTTCCGTAAGTGGCGGAACATGGGCAGGTACTGGAATTACTGACGCTGCAACAGGGTCTTTCAATCCAAATATTGCGGGAGCAGGAACTTGGCCAATAACCTACACTACAGGTGGTCCATGTCCAGTGACTTCAACCCAAAACATTCAAGTTGTTTCTGGTTTGGCGAGCAGTATTACTGCTCCTCCTACTCAAATTTGTTCCAACGCAACTCCTGTTGACTTGAATGCAAGTGTCAACGGAGGAACGTGGTCAGGTTCAGGAATTACGAATAGCTCAACCGGTTTGTTTGATCCATCGGTAGCAACAGCTGGTCCGCAAACAATTACATTTACACCGAATCCGGGTCAGTGTTACTTACCTGCAACTGCTACCATTCTTGTGGTTCAAAATCCGAATATCGCAATTTCAAATCCCGGAGATTTATGTGTGTCGGGAAGTGCAGTAACTTTATCTACGCCAACCGCTGGTGGATCGTGGAGCGGAACGGGCATTACCAACGGAACTACCGGTGACTTCAATCCAAACACAGCAGGTATTGGAACTTGGCCTGTTACGTATACCACTACTGGAGTATGCGCCAATTCTTCGTCTTTCAACGTAAATGTTGTTGGACCACAAACGGTGGATTTGACATTTCCTGCTCAAATTTGTGAGTCAGCAGGTACAATTGCATTAACAGCAAATGTTGCTGGAGGAACATGGAGCGGTACAGGCGTTACTGGTACTTCATTTGATCCCACCGTTGGTGGTGTGGCAGGAAGTCCTTATACCATCACATATCTTTTGAATGATGTATGCGCCACTTCAACTTCAGAGCAATTGGAAGTGGTTACACAACCTGTGGTTACAATTACAGATTTAGCAGGTCCTGTTTGTTCGAATAGTGCAAGTATTACACTGAATGCGTCAATAGCAGGTGGAACATGGACCGGAACTGGAATCACCAATGCCACAACGGGTGCTTTCTCACCAGCCTTGGCAACCAACGGCAATAACACCATTACGTATTCGATAACCGGATTGTGCCCTACCTCTGATCAGTCTACAATTAACGTGGTCACTGCACCTAACGTTTCAATTTCAAGCATTACTCCGTTTTGTGTGAACTCGCTGAATACAACGTTGAACGCGTCTCCTGCAGGCGGTACTTGGAGCGGAAACGGTGTATTAGACCCTGCTACTGGATCATTTAGTCCTAGCACTGCCGGCGTTGGAACACCAACAATTACATACACCTATACTTCAGGTCCATGCACTGTTTCAGCTAACTCAACGGTAACCATCAACGGTCTTCCTGCTGTAAGTGCCGGTGCAGACGTTGCTGTTTGCGCGGGATCTTCAATTGGTTTACAAGCCTCTGGTGCAAATACGTATCAATGGAGCATTAGTGGAGGCGCAGCAACAGGTTTATCGAATTCCTCCATAGCGAATCCTCAAGCATCTCCTGCAAACACTACTACGTATACTGTTCTTGGTGTTGATGGAAATGGATGTACGAATACAGATAACGTTCAAGTAACAGTGAACAATTTACCAAACGTTTCTGCTGGTGCAGATGCTAGTATTTGTCCAGGAATAGGAACAGGCTTGGCTGCTTCAGGAGCGAACTCATATTCTTGGACTCCGGCTGCTGGATTAAGCAATGCTGCAATAGCAGGTCCAACAGCGAATCCGAGTGCAACTACAACGTATACAGTAACGGGTACGGATGGGAATGGCTGTGTTGATACAGACCAAGTGATTGTGACTGTATTCCCTCAGCCAAGTGTAAATGCAACATCGAACTCTCCCATCTTAGAATGCGGAACTGTTACGTTAAATGTAACGGGGTTAAACACGGTTCAATGGTCAACGCAGCCTGCTGGAAACGGAACAATTACCAATGCTGGTGCGACCAATACAACTGCGAATCCATCGGGTACCGGATCTGTAACGTATGTGGTAGCTGGAACAGATGCTAACGGATGTGCAGGAACCGCTTCAACCAATGTAGTTGTGAATCCACTTACCATTTCCATTAACCCGAATGTGATTGATGATCCGAACGGATTAATTTTCAATGTTACTTCGAATGGAACAAACTTCGATTGGGACTTTGGTGATGGCGGAAGTACTTCAACACAATCCACATCTGTTCAACATCAATTTACATCACAACCCACGGGGGACTACTTCATAGTAACTGCCGTTGTAAACAACAACGGTTGTGAGGCTGAAGATACCTTACACGTGTTTGTAGACTTTGTTCAATTGACTTTCCCGAATATTGTTGTACTAGGAGGAAACCAAGAAAATCAGGTGTTGCAATTTGTGAATCCATTTCTTTATCCAAACATCACAGCATTGCCAAGTATCATCAACTTCAAAGCTGAAATTTTCAATCGTTGGGGCGGTAAAGTAGGAGAGGTAACAGATCCAACAGGAACTTGGGATCCAAGCGAAGTTGAGCCGGGGGCGTATTTCTACGTTGTAAGTTATGAGAAGCGTTCTGGAGGTTCAGCAACCAAAGCCTTCAGCTTCGAACAAACGTTAGAAATTATTAAGAAATAATCGTTTAAACAGAATATTTGAAAAAGGCCCTTTCGGGCCTTTTTCATTTACTCGCTCTTTTTAGTTTATCATTGATTGCAATTCCGAGCCCCTCATGCGGAACAAGTTCACCAATGACCAAATCGCAATCACTTTCGTCCAATTCACGCATCATGGCAAATAAATTTTTTGCAGCTTCATTCAATGATTGACTCGGCGATAAGATTTTATTGAAGTGACAAGGATGCGGCTCAGAGAAACTAAGAATGCCTAATTTAACTCCCTCATATTTCGAAGAAAGTTCTGAGATTTGTCCAATTTTAAATGGTTTGCTGGGAGCGTAGTGACTGGAAATTAATCCGGGTGAGGCAGGTGCTGAATTGGATTGCTCCTCAAATGTAATGTTGCTTGAAAAAGGCGCTAACATCTCCGCTGTAATGCCACCGGCTCTTAAAATGTGAATGTTACTCTCAGTAACTCGAATTACGGTAGATTCAACACCTACCTCGGTAGCATCGCCATCCAATATGTACGGTATGTCTTGGCCAAGCTGTTTTTCCACGTGTAGCGCTGAAGTGGGACTAATGTATCCGAACGGATTCGCGCTGGGAGCGGCGAGTGGAAATGGGAGCGTATTCAAAA
>VGFR01000043.1 GCA_016868835.1 Bacteroidota bacterium
CTGTATTTCCGAAAAATCCAACCAAAGGTTTGGTTGTTTGAACACTTCCGATGCGTTGATTCAAAATGGGTTGAAAGTCAGCAGGAGTAGTTAGTGTTCCAAATGGAAGCGCTAATGGAGGTAGGAGTGAAATCAACTCTGACCATTTGGGCTGTGTGGTGAAAAGACTAAAGTCTGCACTCATTTGAGCTTTCGCTTCTGTAAGTTTTCCATTTGAGCCGCTATAAATGACTCCTGTATTCAGTTGATTGAATTGAGTAAGATCTGTATTTCCACCTAATACAAAAAGAGTGGGGATTTTTAATTCTAACGCTAGAGTTAGTTGTGCCTTGCCTTGTCCTCCAATGGCAGGAAGTTGGTAGGCTATCAGTGCGTCGAAATCAGATAAATTCTCGGAGAATTGATCCAAAGTTGATACAGTTACTTCATAATTTTTTTGACTGCGAAGTGCCTCATTCAGCGCAGCAATATCTGGATGAGGAGAACTTGCTAAGATCAATATTTTTTGTCGCCCGTCTATAACTTCCACATACACGGTTTCTGAATTGTTCCTTACCGAATATTCATTCGGTAATTCAGACACATTGATGGTGTACGTTTGTATTCCAGATGCAGTGGCATCAACGTTGAACTCTACATTTTTAAATTCTCGGTTGCTGGAAAAAGATAGTGTTTGCGATTGAATCACAGACCCATTGTGACTGAGGCTGACACTTGCTGTTTCACCGGCAATTTTTTTTCCATCTATAGCAATGCGAATGGGAAATGAATTATCAAGAAACGCAATTTTATTTGCACTTACATTAGAAATAGATAAATCTCTTTGAACGGTTGTGTCTCCGAGACACACAGTGAAGATAGGAGCAAGCAACCCTTTGAAACCATAAATGGGGTTTGATCCCTTGTTGTATAATCCGTCACTGGCAAGAACTACTGCAGTAAGATTTCTACCAGCCGTTTGACTTTGAATTGCGCGTTGCAATTGACTAAAATTCGTTTCCTGATCCTTGAAATTGGCATTGCTGTTTAGGTCAATTTTCTCACCGAAAAGCATTGGAATCACTTCAATATCTTCGCCAAGTTGTGTTTGAATTTGTTTCCATTGATTTAAAAACTCATTCATGTAAAAGTTTGAATCGGCTGTGTTTCGAATGCTTGAGCTATTATCTAAAGCGAATATGACTATTGGTTTTTCTATGCGTTGCGAAGTAGTATCGAGCAACGGTTTAAACAAGAGCAAAACCAAGAGTGCAACAGTTACGAAGCGCAAGCCACCGAGAGTCCATCGCAATGCCGGACTCCATGAGTTGGAATTTCTTCTGAAGTAATACAGCCCAACGGCATAGACCAATCCCACCCAAATGCATAAGCTAAGCAGCCATGGAGAGGTATTGGTTATGAGTTGCATGTGTTTTTACATCAACATTCCACCACAAACGTGAATGGTTTGACCGGTTACATAAGCACTGAGATCAGAAGCCAAGAAGAGGGTAGTGTTTGCCACATCTGTTGGTGTTCCGCCACGTTTCAGTGGAATAGTAGCACGCCATTCTTCAACAACTTTTTGATCTAATTTTTCAGTCATTTCAGTTTCAATGAATCCTGGAGCAATGGCATTGCAGCGAATGTTTCGAGAACCTAGTTCTTGTGCTACACTTTTGGTGAATCCAATCATACCGGCTTTGGAAGCGGCATAGTTTGCTTGTCCTGCATTTCCGCTTACTCCAACTACGGAACTCATGTTTATTATGGATCCAGATTTTGCTTTAAGCATGGGGCGAATCACTGCTTTTGTTAGGTTGAAGGCAGATTTCAAGTTCACACGAATAACTTCGTCCCATTGGTCTTCGCTCATGCGCATAAGCAATGTATCTCTTGTTATTCCAGCATTATTCACCAATACATCTACCGTTCCGAATTCGGTGACAATGTCATTAACCAATGTTTCGGCCGCTGAAAAATCGGCTGCATCGCTTTTGTATCCTTTGGCTTTTACTCCTATTGCGGCTAGTTCTGCCTCGAAAGCCCGTGCTTTCTCGTCACTGGATGCGTATGTAAAAGCAATAGATGCTCCATGTGAAGCAAATACTTCTGCAATGCCTTTACCAATACCCCTCGAGGCACCAGTAATGAGGGCAACTTTTCCTTCTAGTAATTTCATAAATGTATTTTGGTTGGTTATAGGTCTTCGGCTTCTGCAATTAATTCTGCGATATCTTTCACTGCAACGACATGTTCTTTTTCGAAATGTTTTACTCCGTCGGTCATCATGGTATTGCAAAATGGACATCCTGTGGCAATCAATTGTGGTTGAGTTTCAAGTGCGTCTTCTGTTCGTTCAATGTTGACTTCTTTATTGCCTTTTTCGGCTTCTTTGAACATTTGAGCTCCTCCTGCTCCACAACACAATCCGTTTTTCTTACAACGCTTCATCTCAACCAGTTCGGCCTCGAGTTTTTCAATTAACATGCGTGGAGCTTCGTATTCACCATTTCCTCTTCCCAAATAACATGGGTCATGAAAGGTAATTTTCTTTCCTTTAAACTCACCGCCTTCAATTTTCAAGCGCCCGTCGTTCAACAAAGATTGAATCAATTGCGTGTGATGTACCACCTCATAATTACCACCCAATTGGGGATATTCATTTTTAAGTGTGTTGAAGCAATGTGGGCATCCGGTTACAATTTTTTTAACTTCATATCCATTGAGCACAGCAATATTTTGCATGGCCATCATTTGAAATAGAAATTCGTTTCCTGCACGTTTTGCGGGATCACCAGTACATGATTCTTCTGAGCCTAAAATGGCGAAAGAAACATTGGCTTTGTTTAAAATTTTTGCAATGGCTTTGGTGATTTTTTTTGCACGGTCATCGAAACTTCCAGCGCACCCAACCCAAAACAAGATTTCAGGTTGTTTTCCTTCAGCTAGGCATTCAGCCATTGTTTTTATTGGGAATTCCATCAGTATTGAGTTTTTATTCGTTGGTCCAGTTTCCTCTATCGTTTGCACTCATAGCCCAAGGTGCGCCGTTGTTTTCCATGTTATTGAACATGCTTGTTATACTCTCAGGAGATTTCGATTCTTCCATAATGAGATAACGTCGAAGATCAACAAGAACTTCCATTGGATTGATGTTAATTGGACATGCATTTGTGCATGCGTTGCAAGTGGTGCAAGCCCATACTTCTTCTTCGGAAATGTAATTCCCTAAAAGTGATTTTCCGTCTTCTTCCCACACCCCATTGTTCTTTGCCTTGGCATCACCAATTTCCTCCATGCGATCGCGGATATCCATCATCACTTTTCTCGGACTTAATAATTTTCCAGTTTGGTTAGCAGGACATTCGGAAGTGCATCTTCCACACTCGGTGCAAGAATAGGCGCTAAGCAATTGGTGTTGCGTAAGATCTGAAACATCTTTAGCTCCGAATCTTCCAATTTCAACGGGTTCTACTTGTGCTGAGGGATCCATCATGAGCCTCACCTCATTGGTAACTGCAGTCATGTTGTTGATTCTTCCCGGGTCTTCTAATTTGGAGAAATAGGTGGTTGGAAAAGCAAGCAGAATATGCAAGTGTTTCGAGTAACTTAGGTAGACGATGAATGCTAGTATACCCACAATGTGCAACCACCAGGTGAAATGAGAAAGCATTTCAAGATTAGAAGTAGATAACGATTGGCAAACGGGTTGAAGCCATTGGCTTACTATGAAATCGGGAGTGTGTCCGCTGGTTCTTTGTGCTACAATGCTATCTGCGGCGTTCATAACCAAAAATGCTGTCATCAAAATAACTTCGGTAATGAGAATAAGATTAGCATCTGTTTTTGGCCATGATTTCATTTCAGCGAGATGAAAACGACGCAATTTGGCAACGTTTCGGCGCGTGAAGAAAATAACACAAGCTACAATCACTAAGGCGGCTAGAATTTCAAAGGCATTGATGAGAAAAATATAGAACGCGCCCATACCAGCGAAGGCTCTGTGGGTTCCTGCAACACCGTCAACAATGATTTCTATAAGTTCAATATTAATAATAATGAATCCGGCATATAATACCAAGTGAAGAAGCGCCGCAAATGGTCTATCGAACATTTTCTTTTGTCCGAAAGCAATCAAAATCATGTTGCGCAGACGTTCTTGCTTTCGGTCTGTAGGTCCATTGGGGCGACCTAGAAGAATATTACTTTTAACAAACTGGTATCTTCTGTAAATGAAAAAGCCGGCCACGACCAGCAATGCTAAGAAAGCGATTTGTGAAACCATTGAAGCCATGTTAGTTTTTCTTTTCCTTTTCTTTCAGTAATTCGTCTATGATTTTGCGCAAATCTTCCAATTCAGATTTCGAAAACTTCTCGGCGTCTTTACGCCCGAATAGAGAGAATCCTACATAATTTTTCGGATGATTGCGCATATCATCTAACAATAGATCTAAACTGTGTGAAGCATGATTTAGTTCATTGTAAAGTGAATCATTGTTTAACAATTTACCCAATGAACCCTCTCCGTTATTTGCTTTCTGAATGGTGGCTTCAAAGTGAGACATGGCTTGCTCAACTTTAATGACTGTAGCAGCTAATTTCACCTTAGCTAACGTATCACTGAATTGAGAAATATTATTGACTGCTCGGTTAATTTTGTCGTTGTTGTTTTTTAGGTTGTTTGAGATGCTCTCAGCGTTTGCTAAAATTTCACCAACCTTTCCAGAATTTGCACCAACGAGTTGGTCTAGGTTTCGGGTTGTATTTTCAAGATTTACTAGTGTTTTTTGAAGAGAACCGAACATGCCAGGAAGTCCTTCTGCGCCTGAATTTTCCAAAGTGCTTTGCACCACCGTTAGCACGCTGTCAATATCAGAAAATAGTTTTCCTGTTTTAAGCTTAATGGGTTCAATTTCTTTTTTCAATGTTTCTGTTAAGCCGAGTTCCATTTGACCAAGGAGGGTGTCACCGGATTGAGCAAAGGTTGAACTTTCTCCAAAAACAATCTGAATCGCTTTTCCTCCAAACAAATCAGAGTCGTAAATTTTAAGTTTGGAATCGCTCGGTATATTCACGTCAGCATCATTTAAAACCAATTCAACCACCAATCTGCCGCTTCCCGTTTTTTCAAGTTGAATGTTTTTTACAATTCCAATTTTATAACCGTTGATGATAACGGGTGAAGAAACTTCAAGACCGCCAATGTCTGTGTAAACAGCGTAGTATCGGGTTTGAGAGGAGAATAGGTTAACACCTCGCAAGAAACTGATGCCGAAGTATACGAGGGCCAATACCAAGATGACAATTGCGCCTATGATTACTTCGCTTTTACCTTTTTTACCTTTCATTTCTGAGTTTTTTTTATGGCCTCTTCCATGGTTATGCGTTGTCCATTCTCGAACGCCACAATGAATGCTCCGGTGAATCCCTTTTCCCGCAAAATTTTTTGGTTTTGCTTCGCTTCATTCAATTCGGTAGAGCACCCCACTATATATTTGTGTGTTCCGTTGCTAAGGTATTCCTCAAATCTTTTCAAACCACGAAATTCAGCGGAATTTTTTGAGAGTGGAACAGCAGAACTCAATATCTGAACTTTGAATACCACTTGATCTTTTGGTTCACTTTTCCATATGAGACCGTCTGCTGATACGGTCATGGTCTGGTTTTGTGGTTGTGGTTCATCTGTGGTCTGATTTTCAGAGTTCGAATGCTGGCTGTAGTATTTCTTGAAAGCCTTGTAGATAGAGAGACTTAAATTCTCTTTTCCCTCTTTACTCTGCAAATAGTCTTCTTCAGTTCGGTTCGACATGAAGCCCAACTCAATTAAAATGCTGGGCATATTGGTGAATGTAATCACGTAATAGGGAGCTTGCTTCACACCACGATCTTTTCTGCCAATTGCCCTGAATTCATCTTGCACATGTTTGGCCAGTGTGATGCTTTTGTCGAGGTATGTGTTTTCTCTTAAGCTAAGAATAATGTATGTGTCTGAATTGTTTGGGTCGAAGCCATCATAATCTGAACCTTTGTTGTTTTCAAGAAAAATTGCAGCATTCTCTTTCATGGCTATGCGCAGGCTCTCTTCCGATTTTGCAAGTCCCATAACGTATGTCTCAGAGCCGCTAGGTTCACTATTTGGGTTTGCATTGCAGTGAATGGAGATGAAAAGGTCAGCATTGGCATTGTTCGCAATTTGTGTGCGTTGTTTTAGCGTGGGAAAAGTATCTCCTTTTCGGGTGTACACCACCTTAACATTTGGAAAATTCTCTTCTATAAGTTGTCCTACGGAAAGAGTGACTTCAAGGGCAATGTCTTTCTCTGAATCTTTGTAGCGACCTGTTCCCATGGTACCTGGGTCGGTACCGCCATGCCCGGCATCAAGAACAACAATAAAGTTTTTGGCGGCTTCTTTTTTGTAAGCGGTATGCACCAATAGAAAAACAACTCCCAAAGCAAGGAATAGAATTTTTTTCGCAATTGGATTTTGTCGTTTACTTTGTAACATCTTTCGTACGATTGAATTCAAAACGCACACATAACAAAACTATTTCCTTGCCAAAGAGAATTGCATTACTATTTCGCTATGTTTTCACGTTAATGTTGTTGATAATAGCATCGCAACAGCGGGTTTATTCGCAGGCAGATTCCCTCATACAGGCACCGCTTGATACTGCGGATTTTCTTGTTGATGACTTGGTAGATTCGGAAGTAATGTACTTTGGGAAAGACAGCACGCGTATGGATTTAGTCAACAATGCGCTGTATTTGTTTGGTGAAGGTTCATATGTGCAATACGGAAGTTTAGAGGTTAAGGCGGCATTTATTCGATTTTCATTTGCAGATTATACGGCCTTCGCAAAGGGGAAGCAAGATACATTGGGCAAATGGATTGGTCGTCCGGTTTTCACGGAAGGAGACCAGTCGTTTGAGGAAGATTCGTTGGCTTATCATTTCAAAACGAAACGCGGTATTAGTTATGGTGTGAGAACCGAGGAGGCATCTGCATATTTGCACTCTGAGGTCTCAAAGAAACAAAGCAATGATTGGCTGCACATTCGAAATGGTATGTTTACGACTTGCAACATAGAGAATCCGCACTTTCATTTCCACCTAACGAAGGCCATTGTTATTCCCAATGAGAAAATTGTCTCTGGTCCGTTGTATTTGAAGTTTCGAAAAATTCCTACGCCATTGGGGTTGCCTTTTGGTTTTTTTCCGAATAAGAAAGAAAGTACCCACGGCATTCTTTTGCCTGGATATGGAAATGGAAGAGAGAAGGGGTTTTTCGTGCAGAATTTAGGTTATTATTTTCCCATCAATGAACACCTGGAAACGAAAATGTTGTTTGATGTATACACAGGCGGTTCGTGGAGTGTGAGGAACATAACAAATTACAAGAAGCGATACAGGTACAGTGGTAGTTTTAATATTTCAAGAACGATGAATAAAACAGGTTTGGTGGAATTGCCCAGTTATTTCCAACAGACTACATTCAACATTCGTTGGAATCACTTGCAAGATCCAAAAGCCAGGCCGAATGAGCAATTCAGCGCCAATGTCAACCTTGGTAGTTCTCAGAACTTTCGAAACAATTTGAATGCATCTCAGCAAGATTTCTTATCCAGTACGTTTAACTCTGCATTGCAGTGGAATAAGTCATTTCCAGGAAAACCGTTTACACTCGGTATAACAGCCAACCATACGCAAAATACGCAAACACGATTGGTGCAGGTGACGCTTCCTTCATTAGCAGTGAACATGTCGCGCATTAACCTTTTGAAGAAGTTGATGCCCAAGTCGCCCATTGGTTTGAATGCATCCTTCAATACCGAGCAGCAATTGAGCGCATATGAGCAAGAATTTGGGGCATTGACGGCAGCGGAATTATTCAAGAAAGTTTCAAGTGGCGTTCGTTTAAATGGAAGCGCAAGCACCTCATGGAAATTGGGTTCCTTCGTGACCATTAATCCATCTGCTACGTTCACGGGATTCGGAACATGGCGAGTTGTAGCACCCATCAATGATGCGCAGTTAGATACATTGAATGGGTTGAAAGTAGCAGGGAATTGGTCTACACAGCTTACGGCAAATAGTCGAATTTATGGAACATATGTTCGCAAAGGGCAGCGAGAATTGAAGGCCGTGCGTCATTTGGTGCAGCCTTCTTTTGGGTTTGCATACACACCTTTTCAAAATTTTCAGCAAAGCGGATATTACGGCGCAAATGGTGAATTCATTGGATACTCTCCGTTCGATGCAGCTCGATTTAAACCAAGTTCTACGGGGCAGTCTGCCAACCTTACTTTTGGATTGAATCAGAATGTTGAAGCGAAGATTCGAGATCACTCTTCTGCAAAGGTTTCGTATAAAAAAGTGAAAATTATTGAAAGTTTTAGAACCAACTTTTCCCACAATCTGAATGCAGATAGTCTGAAATGGAGTAATATCAATTTCACGGCATTCACTACAATGAAGTTTTTAAGTTTGAATTATAGTTCGAGTTATAGTTTATACGGCCGAGACAGTTTAGGAAAAAAAATAAATCAATATCTATTGCAGAATAATCAAGGATTGATGCGAATGGAAGGGACGAATATGGCAGTGGGTTTAGTGTTGAGGAGCAAGTCAAAAGCTGGCGCAGAGGCCAACGCAAATAGAAGTGCTTTGTCGCAAGAGGATCAGGAAATTCTTGCTCAGAATGCCACTAGCTTTATTGATTTCAGTGTGCCTTGGAATGCGACCTTGAATTATAATTTGAGGCTGAATAAACTTTGGAATGCTTCACAGCAGAGAGACTCGCTCATTACAACTCAGGCTGTGACCTTAATGGGTGATATTTCGTTTAATCAAAAAGTTGCACTCAGTGTGAATGGTGGGTACGATCTGAATTCCAAACGCATGACTACAACTACATTGGGAGTGCATGTTGATTTGCATTGTTGGGAGTTAAGTGCGAATATGGTTCCTTTTGGCTTGCGTAAGTCTTACTTCATTCAAGTAAATATTAAAGCAAGTATGCTGCAAGATCTTAAATTGCAAAAGCGCGGCAACTTGGGAGATGATTATTTGCTCTATTAGAGCAAGTATGCCTGAAAGGCGAATGTGCAAAGGGCTGATGTCTGCTACGAATGAGACAAACTAACGAATGCCCGAATGGCGAAAGCTTCTATTAAAGTTAAGAAAGGTTAAGAGAGGTGGAGAATTTGTAGTTAATACATTCTTTCTTCAACGGTTCCTTTTCCTCTGCATGCAGAGCAATTAGAGGTTCTAAATCCACGACCATTGCAGCGAGAACAGATCTGACAAGAAGATTCGAAAACATCTCGACCAAAAAGAGTTCCGTCATTGATGTGAGTTGGATATGAATTTTGCACTTTTACAACACCACCATTTCTTTCGTGAACGCAATCATTGTTATAATCGCAATAACCACATTGGTCCTCTACGGTGCCCATGCCTCGACAATTCAGACATTGTTTAATGATGGTTCTCGGTTCTTCGGGACGTTCTGTAGACTGGTTATATTCTTGCGAATTGTCCTCTTCAATTTCCTCTGAAATTGAAGAGTCGATTGAATCGTTAGAATCTACACTAATGCTACTATTTGAACTTTCTCCGCAACTTGTGAAAAATATCAAAATAATTAGCATTAATCTTAAAAAGATGTTTAATGTTCTCATTTGGTATTGAATTTTCGGTTTTCCTTCTATTGTTTTTTTTGGATTTCAGTTTTGGTCTTCGCTTATTCTTGTTGGTATATAAAAATTCTTTGAGGTGCTTGGAATATATTTAGCTAATTTAAGTTAAAATTATTTTGTTCTTTGCATTTCAAAATCCAAGATTTATCCAAGAAATTTTTCAACTTTGATTAAGATTAAAGTACACCGGTATCAAAACGCTTCAGCGACCATGAAATAGAAGTAGCCGCCTTCTCGGCCGTAAGCGTAATCGAGGCGGACATTTAGTTTTTCTTGAGGGTTGACAACAAAGCGCAGACCTGTGCCCACGGAGTATTTTATTCTGTTTACATGAAGGTCTTGGAGTTCTCCGAAAACATCTCCGGCGCCGGCAAAGGTGGTTAGGCCAAAACGCCAGAAGAGCGGGAATCTGTATTCCAATTGGGCACCCATAAAATGTTTATCTCTGAATCTATTCTTGGGGTAACCGCGAAGGATATCGTCGTTGCCAAGTGTGGCCATGTCGATGAACGGTATGTTTCCGAAGTTGAATTTGTTTTTATACTGAAAAGCGATAACGTGATTTTTCTTGACGCTCCAGTATTTTTGATAGAGGGTGTTGATGTTAAAAAAATTAAATGTGCTGCCTAAGAAGTTGTTGAATAGATAAGTTGAAAATTCGAATAACATGCCTTTTTGCGCATTGATTACAATGTCTCTTGAATCGTATACGCTTATAAATCCAATTGCAGAACCTATACCTCCCTTTGATCCGCGAATAGTGCCAGACTCGAGCAACCCACCTTCGGAAGTTTTAATTCCATATTCTTTTTCGAATTCGTAGTCAAAACCAATGAATAAATCGGGTTTAACTTTTTTCAAGAACATGGATTTTATCTGAATGAGGTTATACGAATAACTCTCCATTTGTTCTTTCCTGGTGTTGTTTCCAATGCCATAGAATTTATCAGGGAAATTCCTAAAGCGGAGATCACCTTTCAGCAAATAGTTTTCATTTCTGGTGAAAATATTCCACGACGACCATAAATCGGCTTGCCTGTTTTGCGTGTAATCGGCAAGAAGTTGAATGTTGCTTGTACGCGTTGGAAGACCGGTCGAATCTTTCGCTTCGAGTTTAAAGTAGTGAACGCCCGCTGCGCCTCCTGCCCATCGCGTATCTGGGGTGTAATATAAAAGCGGAAGAAAGAAATTACCTTCTGTTTCAGTTTTTACGGTATCGTTAAGTGGTGTGAAACCAAGAAATTTTTTGCGCTGCGAATAGGTTGTTGAGGAAAAAATGAAAATGCAGAGTAATAGTAAGAATTTAATATTTTTCATCAACGAAATTTCCACTAGACATAAAAACAAATATAAATGTCAAAGGGATTTTTTTTCTGAAAAAGTTTTCTGAAATCACGCTAGATTCAATCCGCTAGATGTTTAGTTAGCGATTGCAATTGCGTAATGATTTTTGACTAAAGCTTCATTCCGATACCTATTCGTCCACTGATGAATTTTAGAAACTGATTGAAATTATATGAGCTGATGTCTCTCTGCGAAATTGGGATAGCCGGATTGTCTGAACTTTCTGTGATTATGTAATTATCGAAAAGATAAATTGGGATGTTAACATCGAGAAATAATTTGGAAGTCAAGAAGTAGGTTGTTCTTGGCTTTGATTTGATGAAGGGAATGAAGTGGAACTTTTATAAGCGATGCTACTCCTACGGAAATAGGGATTAGCAGCAAAACCGATCGGCGGAACGACTTTGCTGTTTTTCGATTTGTTTAGAACAGCAATGTATTCGTAGCGAAGGGAAAGAGCTGTATTTGTTATATACTCACTGCTTGTCAACTGCCCGCTGTGTCGGAAACATACTCCGTTTTAGTTCCAACTTTGTTTACCATGAAATTGGTTAATTCAATTTCATGAAAATTATTCGTTTTAGATTTTCATTGAATTGCAATAGACGGATGAAGAATTCGAGAGTTCGTGTTGGTGTATTGAAAACGAACAGAAGAAGTGTCTGATATCGGCATTGACCTTGTTTGTTCTTCGAAGATGGTTGTGTTGTAAAGTTTTAGACCCGACTGATAATTGAGATACGTGTTTTGTGACCATCCGGTCGTAATTAGGAATATAATGAATAGTAAGGTGGTAAGATTCTTTTTTACTTTTTTCCCTAACGCAACTGAGTGGCAGGATATTGCTTTACGAGGGTCCTTCAGACGAAGTTCTAACAAAGAAGTTCACAAATAATTCTTCTTCACAAAACTGCAGTGGTGTATACAATGTCCAACAATCATGAAGCCAATGGCACGAGTGGAGTAGTTGGTGTTGTTAGCGCTTGATTGGAATTGAAGCATTTCAGGAGACATGTATTTGAACAAAGCTATTGTAGTCCGGCGAACAAGTTCAAACTCTGATATGAGTTCATCAAAACGCTGATTCATTCCTTTCGAATTTTCAATGTAATCATTCTCATTAAATCCCGGAAGTGGAGTGCTGTCAAACCTCGAAAAGCGCAAAGCGCGGTAAGCAAATATGCGCTCGCATTCAATGATATGCTTGAACACTTCTTTGGTTGTCCATTTGCCAGGAGCGTATGCGAAATTTTCTTTATCGGAAGGCACGGCAGTGAGAAGTTCAAGAGTAGCATTTAAGTTCTCTTCTAAAGCAGTGATCAAATCGTTCGATGGAATAAGCCCGTAATAATAATGAAAGTATTTTGGTGCTTCGTTGTAGATGATTGGGTCTTGCATATTAATTTCCAACTTCAATTATTTTTCTTTTTCCACCCAACCAAAACAGCTTGTATCATTTCAGATGTTATGCGTTTATTTGGGATAATTTCAAATCCTTGTTTTACATAGAACGGGAGTGGAGAGATATAGTTCGTACCATTCGATTTAAGATCATCATTGTGATCAATGACCCATCCATAGAATTCGTTGTATTGAGATTTTAATTGGTCAAGAAGTAATTTGCCTAAACCTTTTCCTTGATGGTGTTGTGAGACAATAATGGAAAAACGAATCTGTTCCTTATGCTCAAAAATAACCGCCCAAGCGATGATTGAACGATTCGCGTCTTCTATCAAAAAATGGTTATACCAGGCTATTCCTTCGAGTAAAATTGAAAAGCGATCTTTCAGTTTAACGGGATATTCAGAATTCCAAAGTGCATTAATTTGTTCACTTTGAATCAATGTAAGCGACTTGGTTTTTATTATTTCCATAAATGAAATAATTATGCGATGGAGGATGTTATTCCAACATCGCCTGTAAGCTTACAGTAAGTGCAAATATCCTGCTGCTACTGTTAAAGCAATCAGAGCTAGTGTAAGAAACATATAGGTAAGTCTAACAGCTGCAGGTAAAACAATTCGTCCTGCATTCGAGATTTTTTCGAATACATGGAGCGAAGATCGTAGGTAGTAATACGCACCAATAGCAGAGGTAATAACCATAACAATGGTTAGTGTTATTTGATTTGCTCCCAACACCTGAGAAATTACGAAGTATTTCGCTATGAATCCACCAAGGGGCGGAATGCCAGCCATACTTAACAGCGCAATGGTGAAGGCAACGGCGAGAACAGGATTCCTTCTGTACAACCCTTTGATACCTTCCTCTCCTGTAATTTCAACTTCTTTTAGCACACCGAAAGCGATGAGAGAGGCAACACTGTATGACAAGATGTAGAATAAAACCAACTGCAGTGAAGCATTTCCAATGAGCATAGCAAGTAAGAAGCCTGCGTGTGAGATACTGGAATATGCGAGCATTCTTTTGGTGTCTTTTTGCAAAAGAGCCGCCGTATTTGAAAGTATGAGCGTACCAATAACAAGAATAACAAGCGTACTTTGATGCGCTTGTGTGAAAGCTGCAAAAGGACCTTCAAATAATTTGAATAAAGCAACAACTGCAGCTCCTTTAACTATGGTTGACATGTATGCTGTAATCCAAGTTGGTGCACCTTGATATACATCTGGAGTCCAGATGTGAAATGGTGCTGCGGAAATCTTAAAAAGAAATCCAATGAAAATAAAAAGTGAACCAAGATTAAAAAGAAGCACAGGTTCTTCTCCTTGGTAAAATGAGGCAATTGTTGCAAGATCAAATGACCCGGTAGCACCATAAATAAAAGCAATTCCGAAAAGCAATATGGCCGATGCAACTGAACCCATGATGAAATATTTGAAGCCACTTTCATTCGATTTTAGATCGGTTTTATTACTGGCGGCCAATACATAAACTGGAATAGATAGAATTTCCACACCTAAAAAAAGCATTGCCAAATTTCCAAATGCAGCCATCAATCCCGCACCACAAAAACTGAAGACTACCAATGCATATAAGTCTGTTTTTCCTGAATGCAATTTGAAATAGCTAGAGGAAAGAATGAACCAAAAGAAAAGCACAATTGAAAAAACACCAAGGGAAGCAAGACTTCCTTTTTCGTAAATGAGCATCATCTGATTGAAAGGTGTTTCTGTTGTATTCCAATCCCAAATAATGCATCCTACCAATGCTGCCAAAGCCAATAAAATAAGTGGAAGAACAAGCTTCCGAAGATTGACTATATCGAAGGCTAAAACTCCAATTCCTAATAACGCGGTGATTAACAATTCTTTCATCTTATTTAATACTTAAGTGTTGGGCTTTGTGAACGATATCCATCAGAACATTTGGGTATACTCCAATAAGTACCACCAAAGTAACAATAGCAATTAACAGCCATTTTTCTGCTGTTTGCATTGCGGTGAATGGGGCCGATTGTGGCGAAGTTCCAAGCATTACTTGCTGGAATGATCTCAACATATACACAGCTCCAAAAACTACAGTGAAACCCGCCAATAAGGCCATGCCTATAGAGTGTGAGCCAATGCCTTGTAAAAGTAAAAACTCACCAACGAAACCGCTTGTCAATGGAAGAGCAACGGAGCCCATGACAATAACAAAAAATAAGAAAGAAAACAAACTGTGATGTTCACGTATTCCTC
>VGFR01000044.1 GCA_016868835.1 Bacteroidota bacterium
TTAATACTTGACCTTCGTGTTGTACGATGTATTTTTGTTCCATGGATTCAAATGTAGAAGTAGGTTTACAAGTAGCAGAATATTTATTGCAAATTAAAGCCATTGAATTAAAGCCAACCAACCCTTTCACTTGGGCCAGTGGACTCAAGTCTCCCATTTATTGTGATAACAGAAAGACACTGTCTTATCCTACGTTGCGCACGCACATTCGTCAACAATTCGTTCATGCCATTCAGAAGGAATTCGGACCAGTAGACGTCATTGTTGGGGTAGCTACTGGTGGCATTGCTATTGGCGCATTGATTGCCCAAGAGATGGGACTTCCATTTGCTTATGTTCGCAGTGAAGCCAAAAAACATGGACTTGGAAATCAAGTAGAGGGTGTAATTGAACCCAACCAGAAAGTTCTAGTCATTGAGGACCTGGTAAGCACAGGGAAAAGCAGTTTGGCAGCGATAGACGCTTTGAGACAGATTGAGGCAGAGGTTGTTGGAATGGTTGCCATTTTCACTTACGATTTTCAACAAGCAACTGACGCCTTTCAGGCTGCTCAGGTGAAATTGCACACCCTCACAAACTACCATTTACTCTTAGAAAAGGCAGTTCAAAAAGAGTATGTGACAGAAGATCAATTGGAAACACTACGCAACTGGAGAAAAAGCCCCGCAGCATGGAGTGAAGCATTTTTAAATCAATAAATTTCATGGCTCAATTCGAAAGCAAACACGTTCAGGTCTCTGGAAATATAGCAGACATTCATGCCTTCCTTCAAAAAATGGAAAACATTCAATTGCTGTTACCAAAGGATAAAATATCGAATTGGAGCTGTACCGAAAATTCATGTACGTTCAAAATTCAAAATGTATATACTTTCACGTTGATTCGAACTCAGTCCAAAATATCGGAATCAGAAGCATTCACCCAGTTTACCACCTCTGAAGATAGTCCATTTGCATTCACTCTAAAAGCCATTATACAGCCGAAAGAAGCGGGCTGCAATTGCTACCAATCGTGCCAAGCCAACATCAATCCCTTCATGGAAATGATGGTAAAAGGTCCTCTTCAATCTCTCTTCGATTATATGGCTCAGCGTTTGCAAAAAGTGTTTCAAGAGGCACAATAAAGTATTTCAAGAAAATGATGTATCTTGGCTTCCATGTATCCACGTTTATTTGATTTTCTAGAAAAACAGCTACAACATCTTCCACTAGAGGAAATGATGAAGAGCAAAGTAAATGGTGAATGGAAATCCATTTCAACAGAATCTTTTTACAATCAAACCTATCGATTATCATCGGGTCTGCTCAACGCGGGAATTTTGCGCGGTGACAAGATTGCACTTATTACTGATGGAAATCGAATGGAATGGAACATCTGCGACCATGCCATTTTACAAATAGGAGCCATTGATGTTCCCATTTACCCCACCATGTCGGCTTCCGACATTGAGTATATTTTGAACCACAGTGAAGCCGTTATTTGCCTTGTTTCAAATCACGAACTCTACGAGAAAGTATCGAGCATAAAGGATAATTGTGGCGCCTTGCGCGAAATTTTCACCTTTGAGAAATATGGAGATACCAAACATTGGCTTGAATTGTTCGATGAACAGGTTTCTCACCGAGATAAAGTTAATGCCATTAAGAGCGAAATCAAGTCTGAAGAGTTAGCGACTATCATTTACACATCAGGCACTACGGGGCTTCCGAAAGGAGTGATGTTATCTCACGCCAACATTGCGAGCAATGTTCAGAATTCGCTTGATCGACTTCCGCCACTTGAAAAAGGGAAAGCGCGTTGCCTCAGTTTCTTACCATGTTGCCACATTTATGAGCGCATGCTGCATTATTTATACATTGAAAACAGTGTGCAAATGACTTTAACGGGAATGGAAAATATCAAAGATGATTTAATCATAACCCGTCCACATATTTTCACTGCGGTACCCCGATTACTTGAAAAATTCTTTGACGGTATTATAGCCAAGGGAGAAAGTAATACAGGAATCAAAAAGAAATTATTCAGCTGGTCAGTCCATCTTGCTTTGCAGTGGGAACCCAATGGAGCAAACGGTTGGTGGTATGAATTCAAATTAAAAATAGCTCGAAAACTTGTTTTTTCGAAAGTGAAAGCCGCTCTGGGTCTGACAGAAATTGGAGCGGTTGCAAGTGGTTCTGCCGCGCTTCAACCCCGACTTGCACGATTCTTCACAGGAGCTGGCATTCCAATTAAAGAAGGCTATGGATTAACCGAGACTTCACCGGTTATTACTGTAAATACTTTAAGACGACCCCGACTTTATAAAATTGGTAGTGTAGGAACACCCATAGATGAATGCGAAGTGAAAATCGCATCGGATGGTGAAATTCTATGCAAAGGTCCAAATGTCATGCTCGGCTATTTCAAAAATGATCTTGCAACTGGTGAGGTGCTGAAAGACGGATACTTTCATACAGGAGATATAGGCGAATTTCGTGATGGCTTCTTGTTTATCACAGATCGAAAAAAAGAATTATTTAAAACAAGCGGTGGAAAGTATGTTGCACCACAAGCGGTTGAAAATGCATTGAAAGAATCAATTTTTATTGAGCAATGCATGGTAGTTGGTGATGGACAGAAATTTCCTGCGGCACTATTGGTTTTAGATCAAGTTCTAACCAAAACCAAATTCCCACAATACAACAATTGCAGTGCAGATGAATTAGTAAACAAGCCTGAAGTCATACAAGCTGTTTATGCCGACATTCTTGAAATTAATAAACGCTTTGGCAATTGGGAACAAGTAAAGGCTTTCCGACTATTATCTCAACCATTCAGTATTGAGAAAGGTGAAATAACTCCAACATTGAAATTGAAAAGAAAAAAAATAGCTGAAATCTACAGTGCCTTAATTCAAGAAATGTATGTTTGAGCTATTCACGTTATTTGAGAATGAATCTGTCTTAACTATAAATCAATTTCATCACGATTGGCTTGATACTTTTTTCTATTATTTGTGTAAATCATGGGTTTGGATTCCGCTTTATATTTATGTTATATGGCAACTCATGACAACCTATGGTGTAAAAAAAGGAATCATTGCAATTGCATTTTTATCCACCACTGTAGGAGTTCAAGACTATCTCTGTAACAAAATAGTCAAACCAACAGTCGAACGCGCTCGACCATTTCGGAATGAAGAAATTCATCATAAACTTCACTTTGCAAAAGAGCTTGGAATAACAGAAACAAAAATGCATGAAACGCGAAGTGACTTTGGGTTTTATTCCGCTCATGCCGGAAACTTCGCAGCTCTCACTTTTTTCCTTTTGCTTGCGTTACCAAGACATAGAACTTTGAATACTGTATTTATTTTGTCTTCAGTTCTAATTGGTTTCGCACGAATTTATTTGTGCTTGCACTACCCTACAGATGTGCTGACGGGGTTCATTATTGGATCAATACTCGCTTATACTTTTCACAAAACATTCCAATTTGTCATTCGATGAATATAAGCCAAGTCATTAGTGGCGGTCTTGTTTTTCTGGGTGGTGGTCTAGGGTCACTCCTTCGTTACAACATAGGCCTCTTCTTTAAAAATCTAAATAGCCATATTCCCTTCGGCACACTCACATCGAACGCCATAGCATCTTTCGCAATTGCGATCTTCATGCTTATCAGCTTTAAATTCAACGATTCAAAAAATCTTATCTTATTGCTATCTACTGGATTCTGTGGTGGTCTCAGTACTTTCAGCACTTTCAGTTGGGAAACATTTCAATTGATTCAAAATGGCCAATGGACTTGGGTTGTTATTAACGTTGCACTGAATCTATTTGTTTGCTTGGGATTAATTTATGCGGTTTCAAGAAGCATTCAGTAAGCATCAATGTCAGTAAAACATTTCGAATATTGACTTCTCGGCATTGCGTCAATTGAAATACTGCTAAAAAAGCGTTATACCAGATTTAGAGAGTGAATTGAGTTCGTGAAGCAAAAACTACAAATATGAATTTCGAACAATTCAAACTCAAAACACAGCAAAGTAAAGATAAGATTCAGCA
This sequence comes from Bacteroidota bacterium, assembly GCA_016868835.1. GTDB lineage: Bacteria > Bacteroidota > Bacteroidia > Flavobacteriales_D > Sanyastnellaceae > CAIZGX01. The sequence goes on from VGFR01000044.1 coordinate 4,044, forward strand.
AATTGCTGCGAGTTTTAATCATAGTAAATTTGTATTTATTCAAAACAATTGGAAACATCTATTTGAAACGTAAAGGTGAAACCCCTTTAGATTTGGTAGAAAGAATTTAGAGAGACGCTACCTTTCTTCTAACAACATTTAAGTGGTCTAAAACTTTGGGTCCTCTGAGTGCCCTGGAACTTGCAGTGTGGTATTGATGAGCCGATAAAAACTTGACTTGAATTTCATTCCAAGTATGATGATTATCAATCTCATTGCAAGCTTTCATTTCTAAATACAGGCATTCCGCGATGGTCTCAAAATCATCTCTTCCCAAATAATCCAAATCAGCATCGCAAATAATCTGTTGCAACAAACCAACCGGTTGCTGTGGCATCTTGGTGGCTATAATTAATCCCGAGATAATTCCAATTTGCTCTTCATCGAAACATGGTTCCGCCCATCTTTTGAAGTATGAGACACTAGCCTCCTCATGATTTTTCCTTTGAAATAAAAATCCAGCGTCATGAAAAAGAGCCGCCGTCTTCAGGGCATGTAAATCTTCTCCTTCAACTCCTTCTCTCTCCGCAATTGCTGCAGATTCAATGATTACATCTAGCGTATGACGAGCATCATGATACAAATAATTTTCAGACAATTTGGTTTTCAAATCGGTCATTATTCGATCGTAAACACTTGCATAAAACGCTTCAAAATTCATAATCATCCGCTTATATCAGACAAAGTTAAATCAAGTTTAAGACTGAACCACGCTTTACAAAACTTTCTTACCTTTAGGCACCATACAATTGAAATGAAAATAAATCGATTCGTCAAACCTTGTTTCTCCCCAACAAATTGAAAACGTCCTAAATTTCATACCCATGTAATATTAAAAATAAAAGAATATGTCAAACATCATTGTTCCAACCGATTTCACGAGCACATCAGATGTTGCAGTGGATTATGCTTTAAATATATCTCGAGTTTTGGATTCAGAGGTTCATCTATTGCATGTAATTAAAAATGAAACAGAAAGAGAGACTGCCCTTTCAAAAATGTCTGCTCAAATTACAACTCATTCACATAAAACTGGAAAAATAGCGAACAGCCTCATCGTAGAAGGAGGCATTTTTGATGCTATACCTGCTGAAACAGAGCGTATGAATGCACAGCTCGTGGTTATGGGCACGCATGGTCTCAGGGGATTCCAATTCATCACAGGCAGTAATGCTTTGCGTGTAATTACCGAATCAAAGGCACCCTTTATTGTTGTTCAAGAAACAACCAAGCAAACGGCTGATATTAAAAAAATACTTGTTCCACTTGACTTACACAAGGAAACCAAACAAAAGATTAAAATTGCGGGTGACATTGCTGAAAAATACAATGCTGAAGTTCATATTGTGGTTCCAAAAGAAACCGATGAGTACCTACATAATCAAGTGATGCGAAACTTATCTTATGCTGAAGGATATTTTGAAAGCCGAGGGATAGCTCAGAAAGGAAAAGTAATGGATGGGGATCATGGAAGTTTCGTGAAAGAGATTGTAAAGTATGGACAATACGCTGAAATCGATTTAATCTGCATCTTGAACTTTGCAGGAGAACAATTGATTCATGCTTTTGGCGCTGATGCAGAGCAAAAAATGATAACCAATGAAGCTGGAATACCTGTAATGGTGATTAATCCTGTTCAAGCAAATTTGGATTCACGAACCATTTTTGCGCAGTAAGTGGTTGAAGCGCAATAAAAGTTTGTCAAAACGAAATTAAAACGTATATTTGGCGCTCGATTTTCTGTTAAGGGAATCTCGGGGTGTAGCGTAGCCCGGTATCGCGCCTGCTTTGGGAGCAGGAGGTCGTAGGTTCGAATCCTGCCACCCCGACAAAGAAAAGACAACTGATTTTGTGTGGTTGTCTTTTTTTTTGACAATATGATCTCGTAGCTCAGCTGGATAGAGCATCTGCCTTCTAAGCAGACGGTCAGGGGTTCGAATCCCTTCGGGATCACGAAGAGACGTAAAAATCCTCAACGCAAGTTGAGGATTTTTTGTTTGTAGGAATTCGTTCAATCAATACAATAATCCAAACATCAAGAGCAGGATTGAATTATTCACCCATCATGCATGTCTAATTGTGCAACTTTAGCTTTATTACGCGCATTATAAAATGCAAAAACAAGAAATTTAATCAATATGCTTTGCGAAATTTACCATGGCCTTTCGCACTTTCTTGGCCTGAGACAAGTAATCTTTTTCCTCATCTCTATAACCCAGGGGCATGAGCAGAACAGAACGCAAACCTTTCTCATTCAAACCTAGAATACGGTCCACTTCAGAGGGATTAAAACCTTCCATTGGTGTGGCATCGACCCTCTCATCTGCAGCGGCAATTAATCCCACTCCTAGAGCAATATAAGCCTGCATGCTCGCGTGATTAAAGTTTTGCTCTTGAGGTCGGTTGGGCCAAGACGAAACTATTCCATTTCTCATGCGTTCCCAACCTTCACTCTTTACACCACGCACTTCATTTACTAAATCAAACCAAGCGTGAATACGTTCAGGTGTGTACTGATCCCAAACTGCGAAAACCACAAGGTGAGAACAATCTTCAATTTGTGACTGATTGTTTCCTGCTGTTCGTAATACTTTTTTTAATTCGGGGTTCGATACTACGATTAACTCGTAGGGCTGCAGACCAATTGAAGAGGGACTTAATCGAATGCTTTCTATAATGCGATTTATTTTTTCATCATCCACTTTATTGCCGTTCATAGCTTTGGTGGCATACCTCCAGTTCATTAATTCCAATACCCTCATGACCTTTAATATTTGTTATTCTGAAAACAAATCTCCTCTGTTTTGGTTCAATCTAAATTCACGTCTCTTCTGACTTCTTTAGCCATTTCCTGTATGGTCTTTGGTGGTTGTCAGATTGAATTCGGAGCATTGCGCTTGAACCATTTTTGAAATTTTTCCCGAGCAGAAGCGTCGCTGCAGCGTTGACGGTTGACTCAGAAACGTAATTCGTTTGAGTGAAAATATCAGTTTGAGTTTGAGCCTGAGTCACGAAACTTCCTACGAATAAAAAAATAAAAAAAAGTGAAAATCGATCCATATTTCGAAATTAAGATATTCCTACCCCAGCCAAACTAAAATACAAAGCAGAGCAAAGGCAATTAGATTAACTAAGATTCCAATTCCGAACATTTCTTTGGCCTTTACCCATCCGGTTCCATACGCTATGGCATTGGGTGGCGTGCTCATTGGAAACATAAAATCGCAACTTGCCGCAAGTGTAACCGGTATAACAAACGAACTTACCTCAACCCCAAGTTGTGATGCCAATACCCCAACTATTGGAACAAAAATGGTCACCATGGCTAAGTTGCTCATCAAAGCCGTTAAGATCAGACCAACACCGCATAGGAGAATCAAATATGAAGCTGCACTCCAGTCAGAAGCAGATGACAACAGAACAACCATTCTATCTAACAATCCCACCTCTTTGAACGCCATGGAAATGGCCAAACCACCGCCAAACATGAACAAAACGCCCCAATTCAAATCTTTGGTATCTGTCCATTCCAAAATGCGTTCGTTTGCTTGTTTACTCGGTAAGAAAAACAACAATACTCCAGCAGAGAGTGCTATGAATGTATCATTGAATCCAGGCAAATTAAAATAGGTGGAAATGGGCTGTTGAAAAACCCACGCCACAACAGCAAGCATAAAAACCACAAAAACAACGCATTGCTCTTTAGACCATGAGCCCAACTCACTTCGCAATTCATGGAGACTATCATGCGCTCCCTCTATCCTCTCCGAATGTTTAAAATGTAAAAATTTCAACGTAAAAAAAACTGCAGTTAAAAGCACCAAGGAAAAAGGAACACCAAATTTCATCCATTCAAAAAACGAAATGGACTCACCAAATTGTTTATCAACTATACCCACTGCTGCAACATTAGGCGGTGTGCCAATAACAGTAGCCATTCCTCCAATACTTGCGGCATACGCCACCCCTAAAACCAAAGCTCGTTTCAGTCTGATTTGATCTTTTCCATGCGATAAAAGCAAAGCTACAGAAGCAGCAATAGGCATGAACATCAGAGCTGTAGCGGTATTGCTAATCCACATGCTTAAAACGTATGAGGAAATCATTACCGCAAAAAGAATATTGGATTTCTTATCCCCTGCCAAATCCAACAAGGCAAAGGCCAAGCGCTTGTGCAACGTATGCTTCTCAATAGCAAGTGCCAATAAAAATCCACCAAGGAATAAAAAAACAAATTTATCACCATAAACAGGAGCTAATTTGTCAACGCTGATAACTCCAGCCATTGGTAGTATTAACAGCGGCAGAAGCGCAGTAACTGCCATGGGAACTGTCTCTGATATCCACCAAAAGAGCATGAGTAAAACCGTTGACAAGACTACCCGTTCATTCCAAGTTAACCAATTCGGAAATGCAATTGCGATAATAAATGCAAGAAGTATTGGAAGTAAAAGATTTACTTTTTGCATGAAGCGCTAACTGTTGCTCACGTGAATAAAATGAAAAAAACTCGAAAGGAATCGAGTCAATACATCAAATGCTTCTTAGAAGTATTTTTCCATCCTGCCTTGTATTCTGCATCTACAAAATAGATTTTTAATTCAGCCTTGTACTCGGCGTTTACAAAATAAATCTTCTTTTTCGCTTTGTACTCGGCGTCTACAAAATACCAACGACCGTCATTGTCTCCAGCCTTGTATTCTGCATTCTCTTTATAAACCAATAAATCTGCCTTGTATTCTGCATCCACTACATAAACCTTTACCTGTGCTTTGTATTCGGCATCAACTGAATAAATCTTTTGGGCACTTGCGCTAATTCCAAACACACACAAGGCAAAAAGTACAACGATAGATCTCATAAAAGTTTTTTTTATTTCAACGAATATAAGGCATGTTGTGCAAGATGCCTAGCAAGACACTTCGCGTACCAAGCTTTTGAGGAATCGTACAAAGTAGCTTTCCTTGTAAATAAGTATCTTTCGAAGAACTTATCTTTGCCCCGTGCTAAAAAAGAATCAAATACTCGAAATTACCATTGCTCGGTATGCTTTTGGTGGCAATGGAATTGCATTTATTGACGATGATCGCGGTAAGTATACGGTTTTCGTAGAAAATACCATTCCGGGTCAGCGCGTCAAAGCTCAAATCACCAAAACAGACAAGCGCTTTGTCAATTGCAAATTGCTTGAAATTCTTGAGCATTCTCCTGAAGAAATAGACTCACCCTATTTTCCAATTCCGGGAGCTCCTTATGCCACTTGGCCGATAGAGAAACAGCAGCAAGCCAAGAAAGAAGGTTGCCTAGAGATTTACAAGCGCATTGGAAAGATAGAGCATGTAACTTCTTTATTCGACACCTATATTTCTTCCCCATTCATTTGGAATTACAGAAATAAAATGGAATATAGTTTTGGCGCAATTCGATTTGATTTAGATACCAAAGAAGAGCTCGATGAATTTGCATTGGGATTCAAACACAGAGGCACCTGGTGGATGGTTGAAAATCTTGATCGAGAATCAGGACTTTTCGATGCTACTTGGGAAAACAACTTATTCCGCATCCGTGAACACTGCGAAAAAACAGGTCTTCCACCATGGCACGCACCCAAGCGCGAAGGATTCTTCAGATATATTGTAGTGCGAAAATCATTCAAACAAGACCAGTTACTCATCAATCTTGTAACAAGTAGCAGCCACCTGAATGAATTTGATTTTTCCAAATTCCAACATCTTGTATTGGATATTTTAGGTGACCGATGTGCCGGAATTATTCACACATTGAATGACGACACGGGCGACAGATCAGAACCATTAAAGGGTTCTTCAAAACTCATGTATGGCTCTGAAGAAATGACCGAAGAACTATTGGAACTTTCGTTTCAAATGAACATGAAAAGCTTTTTTCAGACCAATCCTAAGAGTGCCGAACTTCTCTATAACAAAGCCATTGAATACTGTGCATTCGAGAATAATGAAGGTACCATTCTAGATTTATTTTGCGGAACAGGAACCATAGGTCAACTCATTGCAAAGCGAACTGGGCTTCCCATAGTGGGTGTTGATATTGTTGAAGAAGCCATTGAAGACGCTCGAACAAATGCAGCAAAAAATAACATTTCAAATGCTAGATTTATCGCTGCAGACGTTGGCAAATTCTTATTGGAGCATCCCGAATTCACAGACCAAATACATACGTTAGTATTAGACCCCCCACGCGGAGGAATAGCACCGAAAACACTTCGAAAAGTAATTGCTTTGGGAGCAAAAAGAATGGTATACATCAGTTGCAATCCAGCAACCCAAGCAAGAGATTGCGAAGCACTAGCGCTCGCTGGATATGAACTGAAAAAACTAAGTTTTATCGATCAATTTCCGCACACCGCACACTTAGAGGCTATTGGAATTTTTGAAAAAAATTGAACATTCTCTTGACAAAGTTGTTTACTGGTCATCAAGGTCAATGAATAGTCATTAGGTTTTGGTTAAGGTTAATCAAAAAAAAAGGTCGTTAACGAACGACCTTTTTTTATACCTAAACTATGAACAAACATTATTTCGTAGCATCATCTTGCTCCATGAAATTTTGCAACCAACCCAAAATGTCTATTTTATTTGATGGCTTTCGTGATTTTCCCTTTGGTTCTACAACCGTTTCTTCCTCCTGAGTCTCTTCTGACTGACTCACCTGCCTTGGCTCCTCTACAACTAGTGCTTCCTGCGTTTCAGCATGTTCGAATTTTTCAAATTCATTCTCTATCTCCACTCTAGCCTGAGTCTCCTCGTTTTTATTCAAGGTAGCTAAAACATCCTCAAATGTGAATGACCCCATGGTACTATAATCCAATGCGGGTTGCGGAACCTCCTGCATCACTGCACCCGGTTCTTCATCAACTAACAATAACGGATCTGTATAACTCACACCTGCACGCTCTTCACCGGTAATAACAAGTCCAAGACCGGTTGCTAATGCAGGAACCAGTTCATCCATCCGAGAGAAATTAATTACATGCTCGGTTGGTGCGCCAATTCTACAACTCAAACCCGTTGTGAATTCCACCAATTGACGAATGTGTTTCAATTGAGAACCTCCGCCTGTTAATACAATTCCACCGATTAATTTCCGCTCATATTGACTACGAACAATTTCAAAATGAACCAAATCCAGAATTTCTTTCATTCTGCTTTCAATGATTCCGCTTAAGAAACTCAATGTAATTTCTTTCGGTGCATGCCCCTTCAATCCAGAAACTACAACTTTGGCATTTTTAGTTTCGCTCTGCAAAGCAGAACCATAAGCTGTTTTCAATTGCTCTGCATATTTACTCAAAATATGACAGCCGTTGCGAATGTCATCTGTGATGACATTTCCACCAAATGGAATCACGGCTGTATGACGAATGAGCCCATCGTAAAAAATAGCAATGTCGGTAGTTCCACCACCAATATCTACTAAAGCCACACCCGCCTCCTTCTCTTCCTCAGTTAAAACAGAAGCAGAACTTGCCAACGGTTCTAGGGTTAATTCTCCCACTTCTAAACCGGCCAACTCAACACATCTGTAAATGTTACGAATAGCTGGCATAGAGCCAGTAATAATATGGAAATTCGCTTGTAAACGAGCCCCAGCCATTCCAACAGGATCCTTAATTCCACCTTCCATATCAACCGTATACTCCTGCGGAATCACATGAATAATACTTTCTCCTGCAGGCACATGAATTTTCATCATGTCATCTTTCAAAGCCTGAACATCCTCAACCGAAATTTCTTGACTCAAATCTTTACGTGTATAAATTCCTGGCTGCTGAATGCTTTTAATGTGTTGACCTGCAATTCCAACATTCACCCGGTTTACCTTAATATCGCACTGCGCCTCTACCTTCGCCACAGCTTCCTTTATAGAAGCAACAGTTTGATCTATATTCATAACAACGCCTCGGCGCACGCCTTCGCTGACTGCCTTACCAATGGCCATGATTTCAATCTTTCCTGCAGCATTGATTTTACCTACAACACAGGCAATTTTGGTAGTTCCGATATCAATACCAACAACTAATTTCTGATTGAACTTTGAAGAATCATTGAAAGAAGCAAAAGAATGTGTCATATTTTTCTTATTGAGGTTGTTGCACTTGTGGTTGAATTGTTGAAGCTATTGTAGTATCTGGCAAAGTGATTTCACCGCGCTCTACACAAACTACTTGTCCATTGTAGTTCAAATTTATTCGTTCGTATTTTTCTAGATTTATTCGATTCGATTGCGTCTTATAAAATTCAAAAAGCATTTTTGTTTTCGTATCTAAATTGTAAGCCACACCGTAATCAATAACTTGATTTCCTATACGAGGAGTGACTTCAAATCCACCATAACTTTTTACAGAAACGTACTCAATCAAATCGTTCAAATCAGGATTGTTATGGATATGCAATCCAAAAATGAACATCTCATCTAAATATGTTCCGTTGAGAACATCTGCCGTGTAATATTCTGATTTCACTGGAAACTCCATTGGCATAACCTCTGTTTCAGTCAGAAATACAGGGACTTGTGCAACCGCATAATTCAGCAATGAAAACGAATTCCCCTCTTTGTCGAGGTAAAAACCATTTCCACTTGGATTCAAAACGCGAAATATGGGAAGTCGTTCTTTCACTTTCGCACGAACTATTCCATCCACTCCAAGAACAATTTCACATGAGGCTACAGCAGCATCTTGACGAATGAACCGATTCAAATTTCCCAAATCCAACTCATTCATGGCCTTTCCCACCAATACTCCTTGCGGAATTCGCAGCAAGGAATCAATTCGCTCGGGAGTAATAAAACGATCATTCAACCCATTCTGTTCAATTTCAATCTGTACTTGAATGATCTGAGACTTCCCTTGCTCAACAATAGAAATACTCCACAAAGCAATAGATCCAAGCCCAACCAATACAAAAAAGGTCACGGCCAAGCCACGTATAATCATGGATTTCGTATTTCTATTTTTCACTTTCTAACCAATTGCTAATAGGTGTTACCAACGTGTCTATATCTCCTGCGCCAAGTGTCATTAACACTTGAAGACTTTCCCTATTTAGATATGTGAAGATGGCATCTTTGTCAACCAATTTTTTATCTTCCAACTTAATTTTATCAAATAACCATTGTGAATCAATTCCAGGTATTGGCAATTCTCTTGCAGGATAAATTGGCAATAATATCAATTCATCTGCCTGAGCCAAACTATCGGCAAACTCATCTGCAAAATCTCTGGTTCTTGAAAAGAGATGAGGTTGAAAAATGACTGTTATTTTACGATTCGGATTTAACTCTCGAGCTGCTTGAATGGCCGCATTCAACTCTGTTGGATGATGCGCATAATCATCAATATAAACCGTTTCCTCGCTTTTGTAACGCATGTCAAACCTGCGCAATACTCCGGTATATGATTCCACCAATTCAGCAACACTTTCTAATTTCATTCCGCTCAAAAGTGTTGCAGCAATTGCTGCAACAGCATTCTCTACATTGTGTCTTCCTGGAAGTCCCGAATTCAATCCAATCAAATGACCAAAAGGAGTATGTAGGTTGAAATTGAATTTGCCATTGAAAATTCGAATGTCTGAGGCATAAAAATCAGCATTTTCTTTTGCTGAATAGGTCCAGACTTTGGCTTCTGTCTGGATTTCATTCTCAATCTGCAATTCTTTTTTAACTACCACATGTCCTGTTGATTTCGTTTTTCCCAAAAACAACAAAAATCCTTCGCGAACAGAATCTGCATGACCGTAAATATCTAAATGATCAGCATCTAAACTTGTTAATACAGTAATGGTAGGACTCAATGTTAAAAAGCTTCGATCAAATTCGTCGGCCTCAACAACAGTAATATCTGATTGAGACAACACCACATTACTCTTGAAATTATTTGCTATTCCTCCAAGGAAGGCATTGCAACCCACTGAATGGTGCAGCAAATGCGCTACAATAGATGATGTTGTAGTCTTTCCATGTGTTCCACCAATGGCTATTGTTCGGTCAAATTCTGTAATGTAACCGAGCAACTCACTTCGCTTCCAGATTAAATATTCCTTTTCTATGAAATAATTCCATTGATTCGAAGTGGAGGGAACTGCAGGGGTCCGAACAATCAGCACCTTCTCCTTCGGTGTTACGTGAAGCAGTTCTGGAATACTCAATACACTATCATCATACGTAATTACAATACCCTCTAATTCCAATTCTGTTGTAAGCGCTGTGGGTGTTTTATCATACCCAAGTACATGGACTCCACGCTGATGAAAATACCTCGCCAAGGCCGACATGCCTATTCCACCAACACCTAAAAAATACATCACCTCAAATTGCTTCCATCTAGTCTCCATAAACAGCCTCCTCAA
>VGFR01000045.1 GCA_016868835.1 Bacteroidota bacterium
CAAGAATTTGGTATTAACCAAAAGAGATTTTCAGTTGGGACAAGTAGAGGTTACAGGAGACAAAGAGCAACAAGTGAACAACGTGAATATCTCAGTTGAAACTCTTCGACCCAAAGATTTTAAGATTGTTCCTTCTTTTGGTGGACAAAAAGACATCGTTCAAGTGCTAACAACGCTACCAGGTTTTGTCTCTACTGGTGATCAAGGAGGTCAAGTATTTGTTCGTGGTGGTAGCCCCATTCAGAATAAGGTTCTACTTGATGGAATGATTGTTTATAATCCCTTCCACAGCATTGGTCTGTTTTCAGTGTTTGACACAGACATTATTTCTGGTGCAGATATTTATACCGGTGGTTTCGGAGCACAATTTGGAGGTAGAATTTCTTCGGTTATGGATATTCGCACACGCGATGGAAATAAAAAGTCAATGGATGGGAAAATTGGATTCAATCCCTTTGGATCGAAAGTTCAAATTGAAGGTCCATTGAAAAAGATGGGTAAGAATGGAAATGGTATTTCATACATTTTAAGTGCGAAGAACAGTTACTTGGACCGAAGTTCCAAAACGCTGTATCCATACGTAAACAACGGTGATGGTCTTCCATTTAACTACACAGATTTGTATGGTAAACTTTCGTTTTCGGGGTCGAACGGAAGCAGTTTCAATGTGTTTGGTTTTTCTTTTGACGATGCGGTTACGAAATATCAGGCGTTGTCGAATTTGAATTGGAAGAACATCGGTTTTGGAAGCAATTTCGTGGTAGCACCCACCTCTTCCTCTGTTCTCATTAATGGTATTTTCGCTTGGAGCAAATATGACGTAACGCTGCAAGAAGCAACGGTTGCGGATCGCAGCAGCGGAATACAGTCCTTTAATTTCGGATTAGACTTTAATTACTCTATAGGTAAGGACGCTGTAAAATATGGAGTTGAAGTTCTAGGTTTTTCAACCTATTACAACACGTTTAATCCATTGGGTGTTAAGGTTAATTTGGATCAGAATACAACAGAGCTTAATGCATTTATTTCATATAAAATCAATCGCAAAAAGCTTATTATTGAACCTGGATTTCGTTTGCAGTATTACAGCAGCTTAGCTGTTACCTCACCTGAACCACGGTTGGGAATCAAATACAAAGCAACTAGCCGTTTGCGTTTGAAATTGGCTACAGGTCTCTATTCTCAGAATTTAATGGCAACCAATTCAGATCGTGATGTGGTAAACTTATTCTACGGATTCTTAGCAAGTCCAGATGACATTCAAAGTACATTCACTTCTCCGAACGGTGAAGAAGTTGACGTGAAGAGTTCACTTCAAAAGGCATCGCATCTTGTTGGAGGATTCGAGTTTGATCTTACGGAAGAATGGAATTTGAACGTAGAAGGCTATTACCGTAATTTCAAGCAAGTCACCAATACGAATAGAAACAAGATCTTTCCTGACGATGCAGAAAACAACGACAAGCCAGAAGTGTTAAGAGAAGACTTCATACTTGAAAGTGGCTTTGCAGTTGGGTGCGATATTGTACTTAAATACAGCACAAAATTCTCTTCTGTGAATATGGTGTATTCCATTATGAATGTTGATAGATGGGACGGTTTACGTTGGTATGACCCCGTTTTTGACCGAAGACACAATGTGAATTTTGTTGCTTCACATGCTTTTGGAAAAGACAGAACGTGGGAAGTAAGTGCCAGATGGAATTTGGGAAGTGGCCTACCATTCACACAGACTCAAGGATTTTACGAGCCTCCAACGCTTCCTGGTGGAATTTCAACTGACTACATCTATACCAATTCACCGGAATTGGGAATTCAATTTGCTGAATTAAATACAGGAAGACTGCCTTGGTATCACCGATTGGATTTGAATATTCGGAAAACACAAAAATGGGAAAAGGCCTCGATGGAATACAACCTTGGAGTGACAAACGCATACAACCGAGCCAATGTATTTTATATTGATCGGGTTACAGCGAAGCGAGCAGACCAGCTGCCTATTATGCCTTCGTTTGGTATAGAGCTCAGTTTTTAGACTTTTCCTTACTCACCAAGTACACACCCAAGAAAATGAACAGGGCGAAGATGATTTTTGTCCAGGTGATGCTTGCTGTGTGATCTTGATTCCCTACACCGGCGAAGAGATATGCGAAAATTCCTGCGAGTAAGGGTTGAAGATAGATGTAAGCACTGGTAATGGTTGGATTCACATGTTTGAGAGCGAAAATGTTGAAGAGATAAGTGAGAAATGTGACAGCTACAATGATAAAAGTAAGACAGAACCAATGCAGCGAGGAGAGGTCGCTCCAAGGTATGGTTTTTAATTCAGACCATCCGAAAGGAAGAACGAAAACAAGCCCGAAAGTGAACACCCAAGTAATCACAAATAACGGCGAATATTTTTTCATGAGTCGGGGCACTGAAGTCAAATACACACCATAGCTCAGTGAATTAATCAAGATAAAGATGTCACCGAAAAAATGAGCGGAAGATTGTTCTGGATTGGGGCGTAGCAAGAGAATGCCAATTGCGCCAATGGTTCCTATGGCAATACCAACAAAGGTTTTCCACGATGGAATTCGTTTAATACCGAAATAAAAAAGAATGCCTACTAAGATTGGATTTGTGGTCATAATTATGGAGGCGTTCACGGGTGTTGTTAACGCCAAGCCATTGAAGAAGAAGAGTTGGTTTGTAGCAACACCGGTCAAACCGCAGAAGGCGAAAAGGAGTGCGTCTCTCTTATCGGGAATGCCTCTATTCTTACCAAGAAGAAGCCAAAACAATAGGCATGCACCAGCAACCCGGAGTACAATAAATGCATTTGCCGAGATGGGATGAGGCATTACCCATTTCGCTACCAAGTAATTGGCGCTATAAATGAGGGCAACAGCGAATAAAGCAAAATGGGCTAATCGCTGTTGAGTTGGCATTTATAAATTAGAAAGAGAGTTTAGGGCGGCAGCTACGTTGGATTTTGCATTTCCAATGAAAATGGCATTGCCATTGACAATAACGGGTCTTCTTAGAAACGTGTACTCTTCTAAAATGTATTTTTTGTAGTCACCTTCGGTGAGCTCCATGTTGTTGAGTCCAAGTGAACGATACTTTAACGCTACCCGACTAAATAGTGCTTCATAGCTGCCAGCACGTTTTTTCATTTCGTCCAATTCTTTGGTAGTGATCTTATCTAACTTGATGTCCTTGAATTCGAATTGCGATGTGTATGGTGCAAGTTCTTTCAAAATTCGCTGGTTTGTACTGCAAGAACCGAGGTGGAATATTTTTTTCATACGTGAAATATTAGTGTGGAAATAAATAACCAATATTCTTCGTGAAAAGTTTAAGTGCAATCGCAAAAAGTATGATACCGAACATTTTTTCCAATATGGCCAGTCCATTTGGACCAAGTATTCGTTCAATTGGATTTGTTAGCCGAAGTACCAGGTAAATGATGGGCATGTTCAAAAGGATAGCAATTACAATGTTTATGGCTTCATATTCGGCGCGAAGCGAGATGAGGGTGGAAATTGTTCCGGCCCCTGCAATGGTAGGAAATGCCAATGGAACCACAGCTGCAATTTTACTGGATGTATCTTTTTGCTTGAATAGCTGAATTCCAAGAATCATTTCTAATGCAATGAAAAAGAGAATGAATGAACCAGCTACAGCGAATGAATAAACATCTACACCAAAAAGACCAAGCACGGTCTCTCCTCCGAACAAGAAAAGAATCATTAAAATGAGCGAAACCAGGGTAGTAATGAGTGGTTGTACATTACCCGTTTTCTTCTTAATATCTAAAATGATAGGTATGCTACCAACAATATCAATGACCGCAAAAAGGACCATGAAGCAGGATCCGATTTCAACCCAATTCCAATTCATGAAGCAAAGGTAGATTTATTTCTGAAGTGTTTGAATGAAATTCGAAATCACTTGAGGATAATGTTCAATCTCCAAGCGTCGAACAACAAGTTCTACCTCATTGGCATTCATACCAAAAATCGACTCACTTTTTTGGAAGATAATTGCGCCATCGTCATAGTGCTCATTCACAAGATGTATGGTAATTCCACTTTCAGTATCCTGATCACGAACTACAGCTTCATGAACAAAATGCCCATACATGCCTTTTCCTCCGTGTTTTGGGAGAAGTGCGGGGTGTATGTTTAATATTCGATTTGGAAAGGCTTGCACCAGGTAGGTTGGAATGAGCCAAAGAAAACCTGCGAGAATGACCACATCCACCTTTTGCTTTTGTAGATATTCCAAAATGATGAGTGGGGAAGTAAAATCAGTTTTAGAAAATAGAAAAAATGGAATTTCTTCATTTGTGGCGTGTTGAATTACACCCGCTTTTGGGTTATTCGTTAAGATACATGCAACTTCAAAGGTGTTCGTTTTTTTTGCATGCTGAATAATATTTAGCGCGTTACTTCCGCTTCCTGATGCAAAAATTCCGACTTTCATTGTAATGTTTGTTTTTTATATGCTTTATCAAGTGCAGCTTGTACTTGGTTCGCAATGGAAAATTGATTGTTGAGTAGTTGTCTCGAGAGATCTTGAACAGTTTGGAAGTTGTTCATTTGATAAGCATCTTCAATTTTCTGACAGGTTGCTGCTGTCTCGTTCAAGTTAAACAGTTTGAAAGATGGCTTCATTTTATGGGAAAGTCTTGCAAGGGTATCGTTGTCTTTGCTCTGAATAGAGCGTTCCACTGCATGGCAGTTTTGTTCGAATTGCTCTAAAAAGATTTTACTGAGTTGAATCACTTGTGGAACTGAATCTCCTACCATTTCAAACAATTTCGCGAAACTGACTTGCTCCGTATTACTAATTTGACCATTCTGTTCAATCATGTGAGAAGAATTCAAAGATTGATTTTAATTTGTCTTCAGAAATACCAATACCAGTATCCTGAACTTCGAAGCAAGTGAGTTTTGCTTCTTTATAAATACGCACATTAATTTTTCCGTGTTCCGTGAATTTGGTAGCATTACTTCCGAGATTGTTCACAATTTGCGCAATGCGTGTGGGTTCTCCAACCAGATTGTTCGAAACATTAGGCAAAATGTCAAGTTCAAGTTTCACTCCTTTTTCTTCCGCCTTCAATCCAAAAACTTTGCAAATGGGTTCAATCAGTTTTCGAAGGTTAAACGAAATTTTTTCAATGTAGAATTTCCCACTTTTTAATTTCGACATGTCGAGTATATCATTGACAATGGCCATTAAATTCCGTGATGAAGATTGAATGGCATCGAGGTATTCTGATTGAATTGGACTAAGAGAAGTTTCGGCCAAGATTCCAGACATGCCTGAAATGGTATTGATGGGAGTGCGGATTTCGTGGGAAATGTTGGCCAAAAAGAGTTTTCGTATCTCTAAATCTTTCAGTGCCTTCTCTTTGGATAAATTCAGAAGGGGTGATTCTGGAAGATTCCAATTGCTCTCTTTGGTCCAATAAAATTGTTGTGTTTTCATCGTATAAAAGTGGCCCGAAGATAATCTTTTATATACCGAAATCCAATTGATTCTCATTAGAGATACAGCCAATTAATTTTTCAGTTTCCCTATCTTTACGGTCGAACAAAAAAGAGCATGTCAATTTTAGTTGAAAACGTTAGCAAGCTTTACGGACAGCAAAAGGCTTTGAATCAAGTGGGGTTTGAAGTTGGAAAGGCTGAAATCGTTGGGTTTCTTGGTCCGAACGGCGCAGGAAAAAGTACCATGATGAAAATTATCACGGGCTACATTCCTCCCAATAGCGGGAAAATTTATGTCTGTGGATATTCAGTTCTTGAGAATCCATTCGAAGTGAAGAAGCGCGTTGGCTATTTGCCAGAGAAGAATCCACTTTACATGGACATGTATGTAAGAGAATACTTGACTTTTGTTGCTCAAATTCACAAAGTAAAGGAAGTGGAAAAGCGTGTTGAGGAAATGATTCAATTGGTTGGATTGGGTTCTGAGTCACATAAGAAAATACATCAGCTTTCGAAGGGATACAAACAACGCGTAGGTTTGGCTCAGAGTATTATTCATGATCCTGAAGTGCTCATTTTAGATGAGCCCACAAGTGGCTTAGATCCAAATCAAATAAAAGAAATTCGCGATGTAATTGTCAGCATTGGAAAACAAAAGACGGTATTACTCAGTACGCATATTATGCAAGAGGTTGAAGCCATGTGTAGCAGAGTTATCATTGTTCGGAAAGGTGAAATTGTTGCTGACGGTGCAATTGAAGAATACACTCGAAATGGAAAGAAATTGGAAGATGTTTTTTCTGAATTAACGAAATGATTACTGCAAGCTTAACCGGTTTAGTAAAAATAATTTTTTGGTTGATTGTTGTCTCCTCGATTTTTCGCTTTTTCATTAAGCTAACGGCCAATTATGCTGTTCGAAAGGTGAATGAGGAGGTCAAACAACAGCAGCGAAAGGAAGGTGAGGTTCATGTTCAACATCAAACCAACACAAGAAAGCCAACACCTGAAGGTGAGTATATAGATTACATAGAAATTAAAGATTAGAAAAGACATGCTTAAGAATCCCTATTTTCAATTGGCTTGGCCTCATGCCATAGCTGTTGCAGTGTTGATTGCAATCGCTGCATTTTATTTTTCTCCAATCATGAAGGGGTATGATTTGGAGCAAAGTGATATTGTACAATGGAAGGGCATGTCACAAGAGTTGATGAATTACCGCATGTTGCATGATGAAGAAGGCTTATGGACCAACAGCATGTTTGGTGGCATGCCCGGTTATCAGGTATCAACAGAACATAACGCGAACATTCTTCGTCCCATTCTTTTATTCTTCCGTTTGGGTTTACCCGGAGCAATTGGCACATTATTTTTATGCTTCATTGGTTATTACATCTTAGGCCTTTGTTTGCGATTAGGACCATGGTATAGCCTCATTGGTTCAATTGCTTTTGGATTGGCTACAATCAATATTCTTTATTTGGGTGCAGGTCACACGGGAAAAGTAACTGCAATTGCTTTCATGGCTCCAACCTTGGGAGGTTTGATTCTAGCACTGCGCGGGAATCGCATACTGGGAAGCGCGGTGTTTATGCTGTTCTTAGGACTAAATATTGCTGCCAATCACTTGCAAATGACCTATTATTTAGCGTTTTTATTGGTCGCCGTTGTAGTGGGTGAAGGGGTGAAATTTGTGTTGAATAAAAAGTTCAAAGAACTAGCTATCACCGCAGGTTTCCTTGGTTTAGCAACGGTAGCAGCCGTTTTACCTAGTGCTAGTAATTTAATGGCAACACAAGAATACGGCGAGTATACCACCCGAGGTAGTTCGGAATTGACCATTAAACCAGAGAGCGGTGGGAATACCGAGCAAGAGGGATTGAGTGGTTCATATATTTTGGATTACAATTATGCATCTGGTGAACAATGGGGAATCTTAATTCCGAACATTAAGGGTGGTGTTTCGAAGCCCTTAACCGAATACCAAGATGAAATTGGAAGTCTTTCAAAATCGAATAAAGAAATTAGCAAATTCAACAAAGATTGGAAGCAAGCCATGCAAGGCAAGCCAGCGAGTTACTTTCAATTATCCATGTTGCAAAATGGTGTATATCCAACGGCTTATTGGGGAGATCAGAATTTTACTGGTGGGGCCTTTTATTTTGGCGCATTCATATTAACCCTTATGGTATTGGGTTTGGTGGGGTCTAAAGACTCTTTGAAATGGCCGTTTTTAATAATTGGAATTTTGGCTTTGATGCTTTGTCAGAAAGAAATGACAGGCATGAATGAATTTTTCATCAATAAGATTCCGCTTTACAATAAGTTTCGCGACAGCAAAATGATTTTGGTTTTAATACAAGTCATGGCAGGTGCTATGGCCATGTTGTTTTTGAAAGATTTGAAAGAAGGACAATTGGCATTTGGTGAAAAGGCTAAAAAGGTGCTTATTGGCGCATCTGCCGTTTGGATTTTAGCTCTAGGTTTTCTGTATTTGAGTCCCAGTGCTGCTGGTGAGATTCGCAATGAAAAGGAAATTGAGTCCATTGTTAAAATTAAAGAAGCAGCACCGCAAATGTTGAAAGAACAACTTGCAGATTCTCCTGATCAAATAAACGAGCAATTGGCTGCATTCAATGAAGAAGCTGAAGATTACGAGGGAGCGGTTTATTCCATTCGAAAAGAAATTGCAAAAAAAGATTCAGGCAGATCATTGCTTCTTGCATTTCTTGGAGTTTTGGTCATTGGAATTTTCCTTTTCGTGAAAAATAAGAGTGTGCATTTAGCCATGTTGCCTGTAGTTGGACTTATTGTTCTATTCGATCAGTTGTCTGTGTCAAGAAGGTATTTGAACACTGATATGGAGAAGGGAAAATATGCATCGTTTATACAAGAAGGCGACAAGCAACTTCCTGTTAAACCAACAAAGGCCGATGTTTCTATTTTGCTCGCGGAGATAAAGAATGTTTCAACCTTTGATGAAGAAGTGAAAAAGTTGAAGCAGGCTATGGATGCAAGTGGTATGTATGGCGCAGTTAAGAATCAGAAAAACTTGGATACACTGGCGCAATTTGGTGCTTTAGGTTTAAACAGCGACTACCGCGTTTTGAAATTGGGGAATCCATTCAATGAGGCGAGAACTTCTTATTACCATAAAAGTATTGGTGGGTATCACGGGGCGAAGTTGAAGCGATACAATGAATTGATTGATTTTTATTTGTTATCTCAAATTCAAAGCTTAACGGCCTTTCAGCAAAGTAAAATGGAATATCTGCAGTCATTGTCTCAATTGGGAAATGTTACCCAAGCCATGGCTGACAGTATTTTTATGGTTCTTGACTCTCAGGAAATGAAAATGCTAAAAGACCAAAATGTTTTGAATATGTTGAATACCAAGTACATCATTTTTAGTCCGGAGGCAGACGCCAATGTAAACAAATGGTCATGCGGAAATGCTTGGTTTGTGAATGAGGTGAAGCAAGTGAATTCTGCTGATGAGGAAATGCTCGGATTGAAAGATTTGAATGTCTACAACACGGCAGTGGCTCAAAGCAAATATCAGTCAGTTTTCCATTCAGGGTCATCTGCAGTTGATTCTACATCAAGTGTTATTTTGAAAAAATATGCAACAAATGAATTGGTGTACGAAGCAGTAAATAATGCAGGTTCCGAAATGCCAATTGTCTTCAGTGAGATTTACTATCCGAAGGGTTGGAAATGCACTGTTGATGGTCAAGAGGTTGAATATGCACCTGTGAACTATGTGTTACGAGGAATTATGATGCCTGCAGGCAAGCATGAAGTAATTTGGAAATTTGAACCAGAGGTATGGACCAAAGGAAACACCATTTCCACTGCAGGGTCTATTTTATTCTGTCTGCTATTGGGATTGTCAGGATTTGGTCTTTGGCGCAATCGCAAGCAAGTGGGCAACGAAGAGAAATCCGAATAAAACAGTTGGTGTTAAACTAAATGGGAAATGCGTAGCCGCATAGAAAGGCTGTGTAATTCCCAAACGTTGATGAGGACCTGCGACAGAAAAGAAGGCCAGCGTCATTTGCACCAACATGCTCATTGAACCAAGTAGGTGAAGTGAATGGACTAGTTTTCTATTCGACGCTATTTTTTGATAGAACAGATAGGCAAGCATAGCCAAAACGCCAAAGATTAAGTCAAAGTTTAATCCGAAAATTGTCATTTCCATTGGTGCTTGTCGGTCTTTAGAAAGAAGTAGAAAAAGAATTCCTATTGGAATTCGAATGGTCTGTAAAAGAATTAAATTCTTTTGGTTTAAACCGAGGAACAATCGTTTGCCTCTGGGAGTTGCATTGAGAAAAATATAGATGGCAATGGGGAATAAGAAGGGGAATAGGAGATGCAATGCGCCTGATTTTTGATCCATATACCACCTGTTAAGTGATAGGGTAGTTTGAAAGAGAATCCAGAAAAGGAGTAAGAGTTCAATGCTTAAAATGCGTTTTTGAATTCGTTCTGAACTTGAATAAAGTAGAACGCCTAAAAGCAAGGCTGCTATGAATAAAATGCTAATGTTGAGTAGGTGTGTTGAGAGTGATATGTTTTCAATCATGGTAATAAAAATGGTGTGATTTGACTGTTGAAGGTGCACGCCTTTGCGGAGTGAAGCTGATGTCTGTTGTTCGCAATTATGCGGTATGTAGCATTCACAAGAAGTAAAGGCAAAACATGAGTCAAGCCAAGGAGCACACGCAACATGGTCTTGGGTTTCGTGAATGTATATAGCTTGCGCAGAGCTTGGCCATTGGTATAAAATTTTTGATTCGCGAATAAAACAAGTGAGTTGGCATTTCTGGCTGACTCGGGCATTTGCAATGCTGCTGCAGATTGGCCTTGAAGTGGTGCGAAGTAGATGGTTTTGCCTCGGTTTTTGCAGAAAATCTGCACGCTTTTATGACAAAAACCGCAAGCGCTATCAAAGAATAATATATTTTTCTCGATCAACTCATCCATTATGAACAAAGTTAATGCATGGGTGTCTTTACATTTGCATGGAGAAAATGAAAGCGTGTTTACTTGAAGAGAGAAAGGTGAGTCGTTGGGGGCTCAAAGAGGTTGGCTTGACATACCAAGCGCATCGGAGTTTTTCATTGGTCAATGCTCAGCATTGGAAAGCTGTTATAGGTGATGCCAATTTGTTTTTGTCACCGTCATATTTAACCGCGGTAGATTTGGGGCATCCTCAATCCATGACTTTCATTCTTTTTTACAAGGATGATGAGCCCGCTGGTGTTGGTGTATTTCATGAAATTTGTTTTATCAGTGGTGATTTAAGCTCGCATGTGAATACCACAGGTGGTGTTGAGTTTGTGGGAAGAACATTTAAGAGTGCTACATCGAGATATTCCATGTTGGTCTGTGGGAATCCGCATTGTACGGGTGAGCACGGTTATTATTTCAAGTCTGAAATAGACGCACATGTTGCTATGCAAGCCTTGTGCGCGGCAGCGAATGCCCTGACGCTAACTATGCGAGCACAGAAAAAGCGCGCCATGGGAATATTGATTAAAGATTTTTATCCCGATGCTTTTGATCATGCTGAGGAGCTGAAAAAATGTGGGTTTCATGTCTTTCAGGTCGATAATCAGAACAGAATGCAATTGGCAGATCATTGGTCTGTTTTGGATGATTATCTCAATGATTTAAATACAAAATTCAGGACCAAGGTCAAGTCTGTTTTAAATAAGTCAAAGGATGTGCACATTCGAGAGTGGCATTTAGAAGACATGCAAAAGAATGCACAATTGCTGCAGGTGTTGTACAGAGCAGTATATGACCGAGCCGATTTCGCAATGGAGCCCATGAGTATGGAATTTTTATTGCATTTGAAAATGCAGCTGAAAGAGCGCATGCTTGTTCAAGTCTTTGAATTGCAAGAGGAAGTTGTAGGGTTTCAAATTGGAATTTTCAATGGATCTGAATTGGAAGCTTTTGCTGTAGGAATTGATTATGCGCAAAATCAGCAGCATTCCATTTACGGGCGTATGCTTGTTGAGTTTATTCAAATGGCTTTAAATAAGAAGCGCAGTTCCATTGCATTTGGCAGAACTGCCGGTGAAATAAAATCAACCTTTGGCGCATTTCCAGTAAAAATGAGAGTGGCAGCGCGCCATCCTGGTTTTTTTCGAAACATGATGCTAACTCCCTTTTTTAGAAATGTTCATCCTGCAGACGAGCCACAGCGCTATCCGTTTAAAGGTGAAGTGGCGCTTCGTGTAGAACATGAACAGAAAATATGGAACAATGAAATTGACTAAGAAGCAAGAGCAAATTGTTCTCATTACGTTGGCAGCCATTCAATTCACCAACATTGTTGATTTCATGATTATGATGCCCATGGGTGATCTGCTGAAAAGAGATTTACACATCAATCCAACAGGATTCGGTTGGCTAGTCAGTGCCTATGGATTGGCTGCCGGAATTACGGCATTTATTGGCGTTTTTTATCTCGATTCATTGGATCGAAAGCGAGCATTGTTGGTGGCTTATCTGGGATTTATTCTAGGAACTCTGAGCAGTGCAATTGTACCCACAACCACCAACTTGGAATTGAATTATGCTTTATTCATTGGTACGCGCGTATTTACGGGATTCACAGGAGGATTGTTGGGGGGACTTGTCATGAGTATTGTTGCTGATGTGTTTCCAATGGAACGCAGAGGAAGAGCTATGGCTACCATTACACTTGCTTTTTCTTTTGCTTCAGTTGTTGGAGTCCCTATTTCGTTGATGCTGGTCGATTTATTTGACGGCAATTGGCATGTGCCTTTTTATTTGGTAGCAGGTTTGGCAGTGCCATTTTGGATTTTGGCTGGGATTTATTTGCCTCGACTCAGAGATCACCTTGATACGAGTAAAAAGTTTCAACCTCTCGAAACCATTTCATACACGTTTTCAAATCCTGCTCAGAGGAGTGCTTTGCTCTTCACAATTTTGTTGGTGCTGGGACAATTCACTATCATCTCCATGCTGGCGCCGTTCATGATAAGCAATGTAAAATTGGAACAAGAGGAAGTGAAATACATGTATCTCGTTGGTGGATTATGCACAGTGATGAGCTCCATATTAATTGGAAAATTTGTTGACAAATTGGGGCGATTTCGAGTTTTTCAATTCTTTGCATTGGTTTCCATTGTTCCCATATTTGTGAATACACACCTCAGTGAAACACCATTGTGGTTGGTACTTATTTTATCTGGTATATTTTTCATTTTTGTCACAGGAAGAATGATTCCTGCAAATACCATAGTCTCAGGAGTTGTGAATCCGAAATACAGAGCTGGTTTTATGAGTTTGAATTCGGCGGCGCAAAGTTTAGCAAGTGGGGCAAGTGCCGCTATTGCGGGAATGATTGTAGTGCAGCCAGATGTCAATGGCCCCATGTATCACTATGATACGGTTGGGTATGTTGCAATTTCATTCACGTTTTTGGCTGTTTTAGTCATGATTCGTTTAAAAAAAATTAGCACATGAGAGCAATTGAGCAAATACCACATGAGCGTATGCGCATTGTAATTCATTCATGGAATGGAAAGTGGATTGTTGAGTTCGAAGCAGCTTCGTATAAACAAACCATTAAAATAGATCAAGAGCATCTTCCGAATGTAAATGACATTAAAAAATTACTCAATCAAGATTTTTTGAATAATATTGAAGAACAATTTCAGCAATTACACAAACTATGGACTCTCAATTACCGACAAACCCTGAACCCGCAATAAATTCTGTGAACCAAGAAAAGAAAGGCGTTCCTTATTTAACTGCACTTGCAATGCTTGTGTCGGTTGTTTCCTTGATTTTTGTCTTGTTGCAATACAATCAAATTTCCACACTGAAAGACGAGGTAAGTAAATCAAAAATTACAGATTCAATTAGCCCTGGTCAAGTGAAGGTGGCCTACGTGAACCTAGATAGCATCAACGCAAAATATGAGTTTATTCTTGAGAAGTCGAAAGAGCTGCAAGCGAACTTGGAAACGGCCGATAAAAAACTGCAACAAGAAATTCAAACCCGACAAAAAGAAGCTGATGAATTGATGTATTACATGCAAAATGGTAATCCTACAGCTGAGGATAAACGTGTGAGTGAAGGTAGACTCATGCAACTTCAAAATGAACTGGCTCAAATTCAACAGCAGGAAGAACAGCGACTCATGGAAAATGAAACGGCTTTGCAAACAGAATTGCATAACAGAGTCAGTGAATACATTGAAAAAGTATCGAAAGAGCAGGGCTGGGATTATGTCTTTGCTTATCAGCAGGCTGCTCCATTGTTGATGTTTGGAAATCCGCTGTATGATTTAACAAGCACCGTAATTACCGGATTAAACGAAGAATACACGAAGACCAAGCAGTAAAAGATGACCATTGCTGAAATAAAATACAAAGAGAATATTGCTGAGTACATTTTGTATTTGTGGCAAATGCAAGATTTACTTCGTGCTGTTCAATTTGATGTTGATGCCTTAGACGGTTTTATTCGTTCATATTTGCCTAATGAAGATCGTGTAGCTATAGAAAAAGAATGGTTTGGTCAATTGGCCAATACAATGCAAAAAGAGCAGGTACAGAAGAAGGGGTCTATTTCTGAATTATCTGAATTAATTGGTGAATTGAATTTTTTGCATCAGACCCTAACCACCTTGCTGAAAGATAAAGAATACGTGGAAGTGTATGCCTCTATTCAAGAGCCTTTGAGTGAATACAGAAAGCGTTCGAATGTTGATCAAATGACCGATGTTGAAATGTGTTTAACGGCTTTATACGGACTCTTAATGCTTCGTTTGCAAAAGAAAAATGTGTCTGAAGAAACTCAGGAAGCCATGCAGGTGTTTTCAAGATGGATAGGTAAATTATCTGGTCACTACCATGCCATGAAACGTGGCGAGTCACTACAACATTTTAATTAAAACTCCAATTGCATGGTCACAGGACCATCGTTTATGAGT
>VGFR01000046.1 GCA_016868835.1 Bacteroidota bacterium
AGCCAACACATTAGTATTTTTTTCATACCCATAGAACGAATTTTCATCTAAATATTGTAAGGTATTTTTTTCTTCGAAAACAACCAGCAAAACTCAAATCCCACCTGCCAATTCCAATTCAATGTTTGGGTCGGGAATCCGTTGAATCGCTGCTCATGCGTTAAGAATTTTGCCGCATCCTGAAATCGTTGGTTGTAGTATGCTACTGCTCCAACATAAGGCGACATGACCAATCTTTTGCCCAATACCAACAAGCGATATGATAATTCTCCACCGCAGTACGGCGCAATGGATCGCATTTTCTTTTCCAAAGACCTGCCCTGAAAATCAATTCGCTGCTCAGCTGCAGCAACACCTATATCGAGAGCCAACATGAGCCTATTTCCAACCGGACCTGGACTGTAGACATCGAACCACGATCGTGGTCCAGTAAACAATTTCAACCCTGCTTGAATTCCTGTAAACTGTATTGAAATGGAATCGGCTGTTAACAACCGTGTATTCATTTGCGAGAACCCCAACAGGGGAGCAACAAACAAGCTACGCTCTTTTCGCAAGGTAATTAAATACCCCATTGATGTTTGGTAACCCAACTGCAAAGGTTGAAGTGTGGGGTTTTCAATTTGATTCAAGACGAACATCGAATCCAACCCAGAACGAATGTCTTCATGCTCTAGAGCAGACACGCCTCCTCTGAAAAACAATTGTGCACTCCCTGCATAAGCAAATAAAAGTGCAGCAAGTAGACAAACATATTTTTTATTCATGGCGTATTGAATTTAGTACCCATGGTCCAAGCCAAGGAGACAATGTCTGTCATTTCTCTTTCAATTTAAACCTTCGTGAATAACAAATCAAAGCACCCAAATAGGGTTCTCGGAAATTCCAATTGCCAGTGACAAGCAAACAAAAGCCATGTTCTTTTTTATTCCATCCCAATTCCAATTGCGCTGGAACACCAATGGTCATTCCCACCTTATAATTGAATTGATTCAGCACTTGTTGCGCACTATCGCCATACATGCGCACATTCACACCCATGCCTGCAGCTATATGCATGTAAACATTTTTGTGTGCCCAGCCATTCCCCCACAAAACCCCCAATTCCACATTTCTATTTTTACGAAAATAGATGCTGTCATTCGGTCCTTCAATGAGCTCTTGGTTGTATGAAAATCGCGTGGTTGAAGAGACGGTCTCACCAAAAACAGTTCGCGAAGCCAGCAAGTGATAAGAGAGATAATCTGAAGTAGTGAGCCCCACTCCGTAATTGGTCCAATTCTTTTTGTGCAGCGCGTTAGCGGTGTATTGTGCGCGTGCATTGAGATTCAAAACCAACGCAATGATCATACATACTACAATATAGCACTTGCAAAAAGAAAGGCACCTCATGACTCAAACATATTTCAGATTAAGACGTCATATGCTCACAATTGTTGCATGTTATCCCCAACGGCATGCTCATTTCCTAAATCGAACTTCGGTTGCACCGTGTCCGTATTTCTGATAGTTTCCATCTAAAAATTCACACTGCGGATAATACATGCGCAGGTGTTGTCGAATTTCCTGACGCAACACTCCCTGACCAACGCCATGAATAAAAATTATTTTCTTCACCTTGCGTTCTTCAGCTATGCGCAACATGCGCTCGAAATGTTGCATTTGCACTTCAACTATTTCGCCGTTGCTCATGTTGGAATAGTGATCCATGAGCTCGTGAATATGTAAATCAACTTCAAAATCTTGCCCTGAGTTTGGAAATTCACTTGAAGCTCTGTCGTTATAACGCGACTTAAAATCGCGTGCGGCAACACGCACAGCCTCAGAGTCTATGTTGCGGTCTAACATTTCTCTGGTACTCGGAACAATGCTGTTGTATTGCTGCATTTCTTTTTGTTGATTGGGAACAAGAACAAGCTCTGCAATTTCATGTTCAAAAGCGAATCCGCTGCTATCCTCAACCAAGGCAATGTGTTCAGTGGGAAATTGTACGATATACCCCTCCCCTTCATCGTTCAAAAAACGAACAAAATCACCAATTTGAAATTTCGCATCCATAGCACAAAGTTAAAAATGCAATGTGTATATCTCATTCCACAATCACAAATGATTTGAACAACGTTTCTTTACTTTGATACACGCATATTATCCCCCCCAAAAACAAATGGTATTTTCCAGCCTCATTTTCATTTACTTTTTCTTACCCGCATCACTAATTGCCTATTTTTTAATTCCAAGCATGACTTGGAAGAACAGCATCTTACTGCTGTTCTCTTTGCTCTTCTATTCGTGGGGTGAACCCATTTGGCTCACTTTACTTCTTTTTTCAAGTGTACTGAATTTCGTTGTCTCACTGTGGATGAGCAGGTTTAGGGGGAAGCCACAATCGAAGCTCGCATTGGTCGTTGGAATTGTATTGAATTTGTGTTTATTGATGACATTTAAGTATGCCGATTTCTTCGTTGATAACACCAATTGGATTTTCGGAACCGCTTTTACTAAACCGGGAATTACTCTTCCACTCGGAATTTCATTTTACACCTTCCTTGCCCTTTCGTATTTGCTTGATGTGTACCGCGGTCACAGTCAGGTGCAACGAAACCTACTGAACTTCATGGTATATGTGAGTATGTTTCCGCATTTGGTTGCTGGGCCTATTGTACGTTACAGTGAAATTGAAAATGCAATCCATTTTAGAAAAACAACCTTGAGCCTGGCTTGGAGTGGTGTGAATCGGTTTTGTCTCGGCCTATTCAAGAAGGTCGTCATTGCCAATACAGCGAGCATTTTAGTGGAAAAATATTTAGATCTACAATTTTTAACACTCTCTTCTCCGGAAGCATGGTTCGGAATTACGCTCTTCTCCATTCAAATCTATTTTGACTTTTCCGGATATTCAGATATGGCCATTGGTCTTGGAAGATTATTTGGTTTTGAATTTCATGAGAATTTCAATCATCCGTACGCGGCCACTTCTGTTGGAGATTTCTACAAGCGTTGGCACATGTCATTGGGAAGATTCTTCCGAAATTATGTATACATACCTCTCGGAGGCAATCGCAGCAATCAATTGAGAAATATTTTTATTGTTTGGTTGCTCACTGGATTTTGGCACGGAGCCAGTTGGAATTTTGTATTGTGGGGTGCGTTTTTCGGATGCTGCATGATTCTTGAAAAATTACTTGAACGCCCACTGCAAGTAACCCCACGACTCTTTAAACACAGCTATACGCTTGTACTGATTGTATTCAGCAGGGCCATTTTCTACTACGTGGATTTCGAAAAATTAAAAAGTTTTGTTATTACATTATTTCACTCCGAACATGCCGTGTCTATGAATTTAAAAAATGATTTGGTGGGCTACATGTTCTTTTTTGCAACAGCCATTGCATTCTGCATTCCCTGGAATGAGATGTTTACAAATCAATCGAAAATAGCAAATTGGTCCAATCGAATATACTTTTACGCGGCTCCGATTATCAATCTTGTATTTCTTGCATTGGGAACCATTTTGTTGATAGACGATACATACAACCCCTTTATTTATTTCCGATTCTAACATGTATCAAAAAATTACACTTTTCATTCAGGCCATTTTAATACTTGGCGTGTCTTCGGCGTTTTTCTTTGCAGAGAAAAGAGAGATTTCAGAATCGGAAAAAAGAAAACTGGCGCAATGGCCTGCATTAACAGATAGCACATATTTAAGCGGTGCCTATTTCAGAGGAATTTCCAGTTATGTGAATGATCAATTTCCAAGACGAGATGAATTGCTTGCATTGAGCAACACCATTCGCTACAACATGGGTTTACATTTCGAAAATGAAATACGCACGGTTGTGGTTCAAGCGGGAATGGAGCAGGGGCTTGCAGGTTCAGATACAAGCAACACATCACTGAATGATTTCAACGATGCCTATTCTGGAGGAATGATTATTCTAAATGGAGCGGTATTCACTTTGAACTCGGGCTCAACCGCCGTGTCGCCCGTTTTTGCTACCATGCTCAATGACTATGCGAATGCCTTACCGGGTGTTCAAGTTTATTCTGCTGTAGCCCCTCTCTCGAGCGCATACATTCCCGATGAACAATATGCGCATTTGAACGGAAAAAATGAAGCTACGTTGTTGGCCATTCGCGATCACCTGAACGGTAATGTCAAGTTTGCCGATGTCATGGCTGAAATGAATGCACACAGAAACGAAAAACTATTTTTTGGAACAGACCACCACTGGACCGCCAATGGTGCTTACCATGCATATGTAGCCTTCAGCAAAGCGGCGGGCTTCACTCCCGTAGATCGTTCAGAAATGATTTATGAAAAAAGAGGTGTCTTCCTGGGCTCACTTTATGACCTTACGCGAGACCCGAGCGTGCAAGAGCATCCAGACACCTTGGAAATATATAAGCCCCAGGTGAGTTCAGAAAGTATTCGCTATGGAGAATCTGGATTCGAAAACGGAAAGAAATGTTTGCTATTTAGTGGAGCTGTTGGTTACACCTGTTTCATATCGGGTGATTATCCGCTAGAAAAAATAACAACAAGCATAAAAAATGGACGCAAAGCATGTGTCATTAAAAATTCCATGGGCAATGCTTTTGCTGTTTATTTGGTGAGCCATTTTGAAGAAATCTACGTGGTTGATTTTCGGTATTCGAAGCACAACCTCATGACGCTGATTCAAGACAACAAAGTCACTGATCTCATTTTTGGAATGGGCATGTATGGCGCCATGAGCAGAGGTACCATTGGCATGATGCGAAATTTGGGGTTAAATAAACCGTATACAAAATCAAATGTAGAAGTGCCTACCCAAGAAAAAGAAAGCGAGGAAATTCAGAACGAAAACGAAAAGAAAAGTGAGCAATGAAGACTAAAATCATATTATTCGGATTCATTATTTTGACTCTAAAATTCAGTGGTCAAAACTACCAAGAGAGCATTCAACTTTTGGGCATAGATACCAATTACAGATGCATTCAATTTTCAACGAATCATGCGGCTGCGCTATTCAAAAAGAACATGGAGAAAAGCAAGCACGGAGGAAGAACAGTCATTTATCATTATGGTGCAAGCCACATTCAAGGTGAGATTGTCACTGGCATTGCCAGCCATTACCTGCATGAAAAATTTGGCAGTGCGGGGCCGGGTTTTTTCTTTCCTTTCTCTGCTGCAAATACCTACAACAGCATCAACAGTAAAACCTCACACACTGGCGAATGGACCTACGCAAAAAGTTTTCAATTGCCTCCAAAAATTCCGCTCGGATTGCGCGGCATGACCGTAAGCACTACAGACACTTCGGCAAGCTTCACCATTACCATGAATGCAGCACTTCCAGAGGAGTTATATCGGTTGCAATGCTTTTTAGATATCAATCAAATGACGCCAGAGTTTGATCTACTCATCAATCAGAAAATAGTGAAACACGTGAGCAAAGACACCATTCAAAGCCATTTTGGAGAGGCGTTTCTAGAAGTTGTATTCGAAGATGAGATCAAAAGTGTTTCGGTGCAGCGCAACGGAAGTTCGGAAATAGAGGAAATACTTACCTGCTATGGAATAAACATAGAGCACAAGGTAAAGCAGGGTATTTTGTATGAAGCATTTGGAGTAGGTGCTTCGCAATTTCAATCCGTATTATCACTTGAAAAGTTAGAAGATCAAGCCCCACATCTATTGCCAGATGTGGTTATCATTGATTTTGGAACTAACAACATTCTTTATACCAATACCATGGATGAAAATATTCCCAGATATGTTCATGAGATTGTGACCAAATTCAAGGCAATAAATCCAGAAGTTTCCATCGTATTCACATCCATGCAAGATCTCTATCGAAAAGGAAAATATATAGATGCGGGTATACGCTTCAATGAAGTGGTTGACTCCATGGCTCAAGTGACCAATTCGTTGTACTGGAATTTTTATGACTTATCGGGCGGCTACAAGAAAATTCGTTTTTGGCATGAAAAGGGCTTTGCGCAGAGCGATTACATTCATTTAACCAAAAAAGGATATGAGATCAAAGGACGGTTGTTGTTTGAAAGTATTGAAACCACACTCAATGCTTTGGATGCGAATAACGACTTGACTGAACTTCGCTTGCCTGTTAAGAAGTACACTGAATTATTAAAAGCTCCAGATCCGGTTTTACCCAAGCAAGAGCAAACAGAGACAGGAAGCAAAAAATACTATACCGTAAAAAAAGGGGACACCCTTTCTGGCATTGCTCAAAAGAATAAAACAACAGTATCTAAAATAAAAAAATTAAATCAATTGAAAACTGACAAAATTCAAATAGGACAAAAATTGAGAGTGAAGTAGAATATACTTTTTCTCTTCAATAAAAAAAATCCTTACCATTTAATTTCAAGGAAAAATAATGCCTTGAATTTCTCAGACGACACAACTCGGAATTGGAGGTCTGCTCAACTGAGGGCAAGGGATGTACTTTTGGGTTTTATTTGGATTGATTGATTTACAGTTTCGAAAAGGACTCTTAGAAAGAAGTAAATTCTTTAACTTTGCTACATAGCTCATTACCATGATTAAATTCTCGACATTCAAATTTCATTTATTCATTTCTATTAGTCTTCTGCTGTTTCAAGCATGCGGAACGACCTCAAAACTCCCTTCCAATAAATCAGAAAAAGGAAGTCCTACATTTATAAAAAACGGAACGAAATATGAGAGTTTCGTGATGGACTCACCTCCTCCACAGAGTTATAATACAAAAGAAAGACCTAGTCAACTTCAAAAAACAGAATTAGACACATCTAATTGGAGATTTGAGTCATACAACGGCCGCATTTCATCTGACCAAGGCAGTGTATCATATAGCTTTTACAATGAAACTACTGATGCATATTTCAATGAAATTAGCAAAAAGAATATCATCGAAGTTCAGATGTTCAAGAAAGGATCCAAAGGATGCAAAGTCAAGAACTACAAGTTTAGCGTTCAAAATCAGAAAGACAGAACCCCCATGGCCATTGCATTTATTCTTGACCATAGCGGATCAATGGGAGATGAAAGAGCATCAATTATGCAAGCTCAATTGGACTCAGCACTTGCCTTGAAACACATGGATGATGAAATTAGTATAATCAAATTCGACAATTTCGTTTCACAACCAACAACAAGCAGAGATTTAAATGTGATTCGCAATCAGGTGAGACCAACTTATGGACTAACCAACTTCGGTCGTGCAACGGCCATTCAAGATGCACTGCACATGGGTCTTGAGACACTTGCCTCTTCAAAAATTAAAGACAAACAAATTATACTAATCACCGACGGATGCGAGAATTCATCCTCCTTTGTTACAAGTATTGACTCCCTATTGCAGCACGCGAAAAAATTAAAAATAGCTATAAACACCATTGGATTTGGTCAATATGTTGATGAGAATTATTTGCGCAACATCAGTAATCAGACCGGTGGTTATTATGATAACATTTACAAAACGGACGAATTTCGAAACATTTTCAACCACATATACCACAGAATAAACAACAACTTCAAAATTAGTTTTACTCCTTGTATGTTCGGAGATAGTTTAATACTAAAAACAACTCTTAAAAAAGACAATTTAGTCTTCAATCATGAAAAGATGTACTTTAACGATTTTGCGATTGGAGAGTCCATTGAATTGAATGTCCTTTTTGACAAGGATAAATACGCCATTAAACCTGAATTTGAAAGTGAATTGAATGATTTTGTAGACTTCATGCTCAAATATCCGAATTTATATGTTGAATTGGGCGGACACACCGATTCTGATGGTGACGAAAAACACAATGAAACATTATCAAAAAACAGAGCACTCGCAATCAAAAACTATGTCATCAAAAAGGGTATTCCTGAATCGAGAATTACATGTGTCGGTTACGGTGAACTGAAGCCCAAGTACCCGAATGACTCACCAGAGAACATGTATTTGAACCGAAGGACAGAGGCGAAAATCACAAAATTCTAATGGATTCATTCATACGTCAGTAATTGCGTTGACTCCTATTAACTGGGCTCTTTAATTTTCATAAACAAACGGAATCCAACATCCCAAGCAGGTTGAATGTAATGATGACCTTTCCCTCCTATTCTGCATTCCATTGCATCAATTGCAAAACTCCCCCCCGGTGTAATGTTTTTTAAATTCACCGTTTTCGAATTGAATTTCATCAATATCATCCCATAATTCTACCCACTGTTTTTCCCCCCATGAATACCCGCGCTGGTAATCTGGTATTCGAAATACTCGCGT
Organism: Bacteroidota bacterium; assembly: GCA_016868835.1. Lineage (GTDB taxonomy): Bacteria > Bacteroidota > Bacteroidia > Flavobacteriales_D > Sanyastnellaceae > CAIZGX01. The sequence goes on from VGFR01000046.1 coordinate 8,268, forward strand.
ACTAAAAAGTTCTGTTAGATTAATTGCTGACATTAGAATTGATTTATTGAAAAATAATACGAAAAGATACAAAAAACCCCAAGAGCTACTTGGGGTTTTTCTTGTGACACTGTAGGGATTCGAACCCCAAACCTTCTGATCCGTAGTCAGATGCTCTATCCAGTTGAGCTACAGTGCCATCCTCATAAATTGAGGGTGCAAATATAAGCAATTCTTTGAACTTGCGAACACCCTATTTATTTTTTACTTTGAATAGCTTCAATTCGGAAAAATCGAAATCGGGATTATCCACAAAAACGCGCATTTCAACAACTTCACCCTCTCTATCCAAAATAAAATTTACCTTACCAGATGGCAACATCATTTGGGTGGTCCATATTAAATCATATGATAGTATTGTTCCGTTGGGAAATAATGTACCCTTGAACAAAGCCGTGGGTAAAAAGTCAATAACCAAACTACCTTCCACAACTTTCACCTCAACCCGCCCATACATCTCGCTTTCATAGACACCAGACACGTCTTCTGTGCAAGGGGTAAGTGCATAAATCACATCGGCTTCAATTGAATCGTCTTGTTTTGGTGCAAATTCGTTTACCCAATTCTTGGCATCTTTAACCCCTAAGAACAAATCTAAAAATTGAAAGGTCATGGCACTTGGAAGCGAATTGTTGCTATTTGTAAGCATTACAAACCCAAGATTCAATTCAGGAACGAGCACTGTTTTGGAAATCATACCGTCATAACCACCCCCATGATGCACAATTTTCTTCCCACCATATTCCATCAGTTCCCACCCCAATCCGTATCCATTCACATGTCGGGTAGGCATGTTTTCTCGCTGCCATGCTGAAACGGGCTTGAAAATATTGTATTCCCACATTTCAAATGATCTCTTCGAGTTCCAATATAATTTTTCATTCCAGGTGCCTTTATTCAATTGCAACATCATCCATTTCGCAAGGTCATCTACACATGAATTAATGCTTCCGGCAGGACCTATATTATCCCAATTCACATACGGAATTGGTACATTCTTTCCATCTACAAAATTGTGCGGCGAAGCCAGGTCATCTCCCGATTTAAAATCGCGAATACTGGTATTCGAAGAATTCATGCCCAAGGGAAGGAAAAATTCCTTTTGCACAAATTCATCCCAAGAAATTCCGCTCACCTTTTGAACCAATTGACCCGCCGCTAAGAACGCAATGTTACTGTATCCGTAAGCAGAGCGAAAGCCATACTTCGGTTCTAAAAACCTCCATCTGCGAAGAACTTCTTCCCTCGAATAGGTAGTTCCATACCAAATCAAATCGCCTCCAAATGTCTCATAACCTTGTCTATGCGAAAGCAAATCACGAACGGTTAAATGCGCCGAGGCATACGCATCATACAACTTCAGTTCAGGCATATAATCTGAAACTAAATCGTCCCATTTCAACAATCCCCGATCCACACAAATAGCCAAGGCGGCACTGGTAAATGCTTTTGAATTGCTGGCTATCGCGAACAAGGATTTGGATGTTACTGGCTCTAACGTTTTGGCATCTCGAACACCAAATCCTTTCGACAGAATCACTTCGTTGTTGTATACCACAGCTACTGCAGCCCCTGGAACATGATACAAATCCAAACCCTGCTGAATGAGCTTTTCAAGTTTTGCCAATTCTGTTTTGAACGGTGTTACCGTATTTCCTTTTCCATTCACGGCCGCACCAAGACCATTACCTTGCTTACCCTGTGCAAAAACATAGCATGGAAACAAAAGAAATAAAAGGAGAACTGTTTTTTTCATATCATTAAATGCGTTTATAAATGCGAATTTCATATTCCTTTCCACCCAACGTAATGAATGGAAAATCAGCTTTCACAGCTTGAATAAATTGAAAGTTGCTGTTTACCTCTAGGCTATCAGCAGGCAAATGCAATTCATTTGGACCATAATGCCCGTCCCAAATAACGAGATCTCCAGTTTTCGCCGATTTGTAGTTGTACACCAATTCACCCTTCTCATTGAATGAGGTCATGGACTCTGAAACACTGCGATTATACGGATCACGCTCAAGAATAATATTCATATACGGATGTCCAATGTACACCTTGGCCTGAGACAATTGCGGTTGTTGCTCCAATATTGCTAAGGCTTTCACATTGACTTGCTCTTCAACACCTAACGCGGGTAAAATTTGTATTTCTTGAAGTGGGAATAAGCGCATGGTAAATGGTGCAACAGCAACTAAAACCAAGAATGCCGCATTCGCCCACCGCATTTCAGACCACCTCAGATTCTCCCAAGACTTTAGTGCCAAAAGTGCAACTGGAACTGCGATCACAAACATAACACGAACCAATCCCAAACTGGCCATTATGCCTTGCCACCACAAAACAGTATGTGCTAGAAAGTACGCCCAAGAGGTACCGAGAATAAGAAAAATCCACACTTGTTTTTGAAGTGACCATTGATGCGATTTAAACAAGTTGAAAACAGCGGGGAATTCGCGCAACGTTTGCCATAGCCAAAGCAAAAATCCAATTCCGAAAACTGGCACACCATACATGACAAAGTGATAAATTGGTCCGCTTCCATAACTGTCGTCATAGCTACTTCCCATGTATGGATTACTTTGAAATATCCAAAGTGGTTTTCCTGTAATTGCCCATCCAATAAAATTGAACACCACTGAACCAACCAACAAGTAGGGCATATACTTCATTCGTTTGGTTAACACATAAAATAAAACAACCACAGCTATAATGACAAATCCTTCGCTACGTGCGAAGGGCATGAAGCTAAGTAGAATGCTACCCCAAATGAATTTCTGGTTTAAGGCCAGAAGAATGAATCCAATTAAAAAAAGTGCACATATCATTTCTGTCAAACCAGAAATAGCGTTTCCCGCTACAATGGGAGTAAACAAAACCATGAAGGGAATCCAATGCGGACGTTTGAGTTCCAATTTTTTTGCAATTAAAAAGGCCAACCATGCGCCAATAAAAATAAGGGCCATATTTCCCAGTATGACCGCCTGAAATCCCAATTGAGCAAGAGGTGAAAATAAGATAGTAAAAATGGGTTTTCCCCACTGATCAAGGAGTAAATCTGGGTAGTTCCATGAATAACGGCTTATTTGGTAGTGTGTGAAACTGTCTGCCCCGCCGTTAAATCCTTCAGCAAATAGAAAATTCAAGCCATACACTACAACGGCAAGTAAAAAAACCAACCCCACAGGGCGCATTCCTTTCATCTGTTCAAAACTTTATTTGTTGTAAAAATAGGTATTCCAAGCGGTGTTAAAAACTTTCCTTTGTGAATCGGTCATGAGTGAAGATAGATTTGAGGTTCTCATTTTTTCTCTATGTATCGCGGCAACCAATTTCTTCTGACCCTATCCAACTTCCAGCACATCGCCGGACAAATCACCTTTCCATTTGTGAATAACACCATTATCTATGGTGAATCTGGAACCGGTAAAAGTGCCCCCTTGCAGTGCATGCGCTTAATGGCTGCCAACTTTTTTGACTTTCCTGTTATCAAAAACTTGGAATGCATGGGGCCTCAGGCGAATTTCAAATCCATATTACACAATCCGAAAAAACCTTTGGGCATTACCTTCACTTTTTTTTCAGCCATTGGTCGAGTGAGTTGCGGATATCAAATTCAATCACTGCCCAACAGTTGTCACGGCCATGTGTGTGGTTTTCATGTGAGCTATGAAGATCAACCGGTATTCGTTCAGAGCAATACCAATGCTCAAATATTTCCAAGTGGTCTTGTGCGTTTACTTCAACATGCCCAAAGAAAAATTTCGCAAGAACAGTTGGAAGGAAAAAACGCCGATAACAGTTCCTTGAATACCGAACTTCTGCAACCACTAACGGAATTGTTTGAAGGTGAAATGACGAACTTTCATTGGCATGGAACGGCAGTAGCGGAATCGCTTCCCGTTAAAGCGAAAACAAGAAAACACGAAAGTCATGATCAGCATTTCATTCCCGATTTTTGGAATATTTTTCCGAACGGTGTAAACTTCGATGTGGCGGAAATGGGAAGTAAATTCCTTCACAATGCCTACTATTCCCTTTCAACCTATTTGAAATTCAACTCCTTCATACCCAAGATATATGATGAGCCGTTTACGGGTATCATTTTCCAAAACAGAATGAAAGACACATTTCATTTTGACTATTTCATTAAACAACCGAAACGCATTCACGAGGTATTGGTAGAACTAAACATTCCCTATCCTCAAGTACTGCCGCTGCTTGATCACAACGGCGGTGATCTTGGATATCAGCTCATGTTTCAAACGGCGGATCACAAACTTTATCCCTTCACTCAGGCGGGGCCTAAAACGCAACGCGCCATTCACTTTCTATTTGCCCTCATGCAAGAGTTACAAGAAATGGAGAGTAGGGTTGACACACAAAAAACAACGTTTGTGTATTTGCAGCATGTGGAAGACCATTTAGAGCCACCGGTGTTTCAAAAGTTGCTACTATATCTAGACACCCATTTCAAACATATTTATTGTTTGTGTGAAACTTCTAGTGAAGGCCATTTCCAGGCCTTCCTTGGTGCTGTGAGACAACGGAAAGACTTGGTATTTAAAAGTTGGATTTTAACAACCGGAAGAGATGAACTTGGCTATTATGCCCGACGCACCACGTTTATGGCATCTGGTGAACCCGAAGATTTTTTTCCCACCAACCTTAAATTTTATTCGCACTGGAAATTCATGCTGCAAGAATGGGTTGGAAATTTGAATTGATTCAAGGAGCAACACGCATCAAACTCCAGCCCTCTCCGTGCTTCACATATCGAATACGATCATGCAGTCTGTTGGGTCTGCCTTGCCAAAACTCAAACATGTTTGGACGAATCAAATAGCCGCCCCAATTGGTAGGCCTCGGAATTTCTTTTCCTTCAAATTGCTTAGAGATTTCTTCGAATCGGGTCGATAAGACATCTCTGTTAGCAATGACCTGACTTTGCGGAGATACCCACGCACCAATTTGACTTTCCCTAGGACGCGAATGAAAATAGGCATCGCTTTCACTTGAGCTCAATGGCACAATAGATCCTTCAACACGAACTTGCCTCTCAACCGTTGGCCAAAAAAAGTTGACACTCACCTTATTATTTTCTGCTATTTCTACACCCTTATTCGAATCATAGTTCGTGTAAAATCGCAACCCTTGTTCATCTAAACCTCTTAACAAAACAACACGACTATGAGGCTGCAGGTGTGCGTCTACAGTTCCTATTACCATAGCATTGTAATCGGGAAGTTCGTTCACTTCACTCAACCACAAACCAAGCATTGAATCTGGAGAGTCTAAACAATCTGTCATCTCCAAAGCATGCTTTTCATAGCTCTTTCTGTGTGATTCAATACTCATGATTTTAGAATTGATTTAGCGTAATTGTTCCAAGACATATTTTCAGTGGCCTTTGCCACGTTCTCACGATCCAATGGATGATCCAAAAAACAAAGCATTTCATTCTTCATACTTTCAACATCTCCGGCCTCTGCCAAATACCCATTGAATCCATGCACAATGGTTTCCGGAAAATGACCAACCTTCGTGGCAAGAATGGGCAATTTGAAATTATAACTCAACGATTCAATGCCACTTGGAGTGGCGGTTCTGTAAAAAAGAATAACCGCATCAGAGACTTGAAAAAAAAGTGGCACCTCTTCATTGGGAATGTATCGGTTAAAGACAACGCAGTGTTCTGAAATTCCAAGTTCTTCAATTAAGGCAAGAGGCCTATCATTGCGTTCATCATCTTGTTTATTCAAAACAATTTTTTTCGCCCATCCGAACAACGTTTGTTTGAATTTGGTGCTCCATTTCGACTGATCCAGTGTTTGCCAAAAATTTTCGCCGCAGATTAAAAAAGAAACATCATCTCTCTCCTTACACACCTCTGCAAACGCCCGAATGGCCTGATCTAACCCCTTGTAACGACGAATAAATCCAAAGAACAAAAAAACATGCTTCTTCAATCCCAAACGCTGCTTTTCAAGTTCTATATTCAAATTGGGAATGGGCTTATATAAGTCATAAATGGGATGAAAAAGTTTAACTATTTGATTGTCATTCTTCCGATCTAAATCCAGCACATCTACCTGATTAAATTC
>VGFR01000047.1 GCA_016868835.1 Bacteroidota bacterium
TAAGATCAATGTGCGTGTTCTCCGGGTTTCAAAGGTACCACCTGAGGTACATAATCTTCCTCGTGATCCGGATTTGAATAATCATAAGCCCATCTGTGCACTTCTGGTAATGCACCCGGCCAGTTTCCGTGCATATGCTGAACTGGAGTTGTCCATTCCAATGTATTGCTGTGCCATGGATTTTGAGAAGCCTTCTGACCATAGAACACGCTATGGAAGAAATTAATCAAGAATAGAATTTGAGCTGCTCCTCCTACAATTGCAAATGTGGAGATGACCGGATTCAAATCTTGGACCCAATCTAAGAATTCAAATTCAGAATAAGCGTAGTAACGTCTTGGAGAACCGGCCATACCTACAAAGTGCATGGGGAAAAATACTCCGAATCCACAAACCAGTGTCAACCAGAAGTGAGCATATCCCAATTTGTTATTCATCATACGACCAAACATTTTAGGGAACCAATGGTAAATACCACCCAACATTCCGAAAATAGCAGACATACCCATTACAATGTGGAAGTGAGCAACTACAAAGTAGGTGTCGTGCACATTCACATCCAGAGCAGAGTCTGCAAGTATAATTCCCGTTAATCCACCCGTTACGAAAGTGCTCACCAAACCAACACTGAACAACATCGCTGGAGTGAAACGAATGTTTCCTTTCCACATGGTTGTAATGTAGTTAAAGGCTTTTACAGCGGAAGGAATTGCAATCAACAATGTTGTGAATACGAATACCGATCCTAAGAATGGATTCATTCCTGTCACATACATGTGGTGCCCCCACACAATGAATGATAAGAAACCAATTGCGAGAATGGAACCAATCATAGCTTTGTAACCAAAGATTGGTTTTCTTGAGTTGGTTGAAATAATTTCAGACGAAATACCCAAGGCTGGTAATAATACAATGTATACTTCAGGGTGACCCAAGAACCAGAACAAGTGTTGGAATAAAATTGGAGAACCTCCAGTCACGTCCAACGCCTCACCACCGATGTAAATATCTGAGAGATAAAATGCTGTACCAGCCATTCTATCCATCAACAACAGAACTACAGCTGAAACTAGAACAGGGAAAGACAAAATACCTAAAATCGCCGTAACTAAAAGAGCCCAAATGGTCAAAGGCATTCTGGTCATTTTCATTCCTTTTGTTCTCAAGTTGATGATTGTTACAACATAGTTCAAACCACCAATCAATGATGATGCTACGAAAAGAACCATTGAAATTAACCACAAGGTCATACCCATACCAGAACCTGGCATTGCTTGAGGTAAAACCGATAGAGGAGGATAAATCGTCCATCCGCCTGAAGCCGCACCTCCTTCTACAAAAAGTGAAGCCACCATGATGATACTTGAAATAAGGAAAAACCAATATGACAACATATTCAAGAATCCGGAAGCCATATCTCTTGCTCCAATTTGCAATGGAATAAGAAGGTTAGCGAAGGTTCCAGACAATCCACCAGTCAACACAAAGAAGACCATGATTGTACCGTGAATAGTTACCAATGCCAAGTAGGCATTTTTGTCTAAAATTCCATCGGGCGCCCACTTATCGCCCAAAAAGGCATTCAAAATATCGAATTTCTCTCCTGGCCATCCCAACTGTAGACGGAAGAAGGTGGATAGCATAACCGCTATAACACCCATGAAGATGGCAGTTACCAAGAACTGCTTTGATATCATTTTATGGTCCTGAGAAAAGATGTACTTCGAAATGAAGCTCTCTTTGTGGTGATGACCGTGATCGTGTGCGTGTCCTGTTGATTCCATTTTTATCAATTTTTTATATACCTATTGCTTAAGGCTTCATTGCTGTTGTTACCGTGTCTTTCTTTTCTGTTTCTGCATCTGCTGAATCCCCTTCATCTTCAGTTTCAGGAGCTTTTACTACTTTTTGAGCTGCCAACCAAGCGTTATACTCCTCCTCAGTTTCAACTACAATTTTCATTTGCATGTTGAAGTGAGCTGCACCGCAAACCTTATTACAAAGTAAGATGTAATCAAAATTTGAGTCACCCAATTTGTTTCTCATCTCAGCCGTTGTAATGGTTGGCTTCATTTTGAATCGAGTTGGTGTTCCCGGTACTGTGTTCATTTGTGCTCTGAAGTGAGGCATGTAAGCTGAGTGTATAACATCTTGAGAACGGAAGATGAATTCTATTTCCTTGTTCACTGGAATGTGCATTTCACCTTTAACCACCTTATCATCAAATCCAGTTTCCCATGTACTAAGACCATTAACCTCAGTTTCATCCAAATCCATGATACGCTGTTTGTGACGCTTCAATCGATAAACTCGGTCTTCCAACGACTTCACATAGCTTTCTGGAAGTAGGTGATCTGATTCGTTGGCTTTGATTTGTGATTCGAGGTTTTCAATATCTCCTTCGATTTCTTCCAACTTCTCACGAATACCTTCCGCTGAAATTAATCCCAATGGATTTGAACTACTAATTAAGTTGAAAGAAGACGCTCCGAATGTTTTATCATCTCCAGAGTATCTTACAGTCCAGTCGAATTGTCTCGAATAAACTTCAATTTGAATGGCATCAGCAGAAGCAGGGCCTGTAATCGCATTCCAAGTGATTAATCCGTATACAATGATGAAAGCTAAAGTTACACCTGGAACCAAGGTCCATAGCATTTCCAAACGATTATCATGTGCAAAGAATTTGGCCTTGTTTCCCTTTTTGTATTGATACTTCCAAGCAAAATAAAACAAGAAGAAGTTTACAATGAAGAAAATGACAGTAATCATAGCAATATTGACCAACATCAATTGATCAACTGCTACACCATGCTCCGAAGCCGACTCTGGAAGATAATTTCCGTATTTGATGTACAAATAAATTGTAGCAAAGAAGAAAACGAACATCCAAACCAACCAAAGGCTCGCATTCATTTTGTTATCTGCCGCAGGAATATCCTCTTCCTTATTCTTGCGTAATGAACGACTCATTTCGTATACCTTGGTCAACTGCGCGATGGCAATAATCGCAAGAACGACAATTAAGATGATTAAAAGTTTCATACTCGTATTGTTTGCTTTCTCTACTTACAAATTATATGTGATGGTTAATACTTTCATCCAAGAATGGGTGCTTCGCTGGAACAAGTCTTGCTTTGCTCAATGCAGTTAAGACTACACGTATAAACAAGCCCAAGAATCCAATGAACATGCCTATTTCAAACCACCAAGTGAACGAAACATGATGGCCTTCACCAAATCCCCACATCAAGTGCCCGTGAATTGTTCCTGGTATCACGGCCAAATATAAATCGGCGAAATGTGAACAAAGTATAATGATACCCACTCTCCACAAAAACTTTGTATTTCTTTTTGCATCACGTGCAATTAAGGTGTAAAATGGCACCGCGAAATTCACAAAGAAAATACCCCACATTGCGCCCATGTAATGATCATAACGCGTTTTGAAATACATAATTTCTTCAGGAATATCTGAATACCAAATCAACATGTATTGGCAAAACCACAAATAACTCCATAACATGGAAATGGCGAACATCCACTTACCCATGTCATGAATATGAGACTCATTGATATGAGCGTAATATCCTTTTTTTCTCAACCAGATCAACAACAATGTTCCAAGAATCATAGCAGAAACCCACATGCCCGAAAAAATGTACCAACCGTACATGGTAGAATACCAGTGTGTATCTATACTCATTAACCAATCCCAAGCAAGGGTAGAACTAAATACAGCGAAGAAAACCAAGAATAAAGCACCTCTTCTGTACATTCTGAAGTGAATCTCTGTTCCTCCAATTTCATCTTCCTTCAATGACCACTTACGGAAATATTTAGCAAACCAAACAAATGTGATCGCATAAACCGCAAAACGTAACCAAAAGAACCAAGGACTTAAAAAAGGACGTTTACCAGCAATTATGGAATCATAATCCGGATTCGGTGTTCCATCAGCTAAAAATTCATTGTACAAATTCGAATCCATCCAATGGTACAAATGGTGCCCGTGGAATTGTCCAACAAGCAAGACAATGAAAATTACACCCAATCCATAAGGGACGTATGAGAACAATGCTTCGAAAAGTCTTTTTAACTGAGATGACCAAGCTACTTCGGCAGCATATTGAAGTGCGTAGAAAAACAAAGCCGCTATTGACGCTCCGAAGAAGAAGAACCCACAAATGAGCAACATGGCCCACCAGTATTGGTGATGGTCCGTTTTGTCAGCTGCCCATCCTAACCCAGCAGAAACCAAACCGATTCCCATCATGGCCATCGTCCAATTTTTTGTCGTCGATGGTATTTGAAATTGCATATTTTCTTGTGACATATCTCCTCCTTATATCTTTTTGGTGCTATCTGCATCGGCAGAAGCCACAGGCATTTTTAACATTCCCTTTGAATCAAACTCGGGTGAAGTGATGCCTTTTTGAAGACATTTCACATATTCAATCACCTGCCAACGTTCCTTCTGACTCATCTGTGAAGCATGTGAACCCATCAAACCTTTTCCGTATTGGAGTGTGTGGTAAATCTTACCCTCTTCCAAATCTTTCAACTTCGTTGCATAGTCTGGAATACCCGCAATGTGACCGTTCTGAGAAATTTTTCCATCTCCATGACCTTCCTTTCCATGGCAATGCTGACAAAAACGATTGAAAAGAACGATTCCCTTTTCAATGTTCTCCTTGCTTGAAAGCAATGGTGAATGAATTTCTTTCGCAGCACGAGAATATCCAGATGTATCATTAGGCAACGCGTAAGGCATGCCGAAAATAGCATCTTGACCCATATAAGCAACAGACCCTGCTGCTGGAATGCGTGCTAAAATTGGTTTCACTCCAGCCTCATCTTTCTGACTTTGTGTCCAATCCAAGTGCTTACTTGAACCGTAATCAACATAGGCTTCTACCGCTGGAGATCTGTACATGTCAGGCATGTATTCAACACCGGGTGAATTGGGGTCAACACCGCATGATACAATTCCCATTGTAGCGGCGAAAACAGATAGTGTAAATAGTAGTGGACGCTTCATTTTAACAGTCCTTTATGCTTAATTCGTAAACTTGTGTACCTCTAATTTTCTCTTCCAATTCTGAAACTGAAAAACCATGGTTGTCTTCAGTGACAATCTCCATTACAAACTTGTCATCTGTGGTTCTTGGATCTGGATTCGAAGCTGGCATACCTGGTAGAGTTCCATTTCTTAGTAAATACGTGATGGCCATACCGTGAGCACCACAAAAGACAGAAAATTCAAACATAACAGGTACAAATGCTGGAGCATTCTCTATCCAAGAGAAACTTGGTTTACCTCCAATGTTCATTGGCCAATCGTGAATCATGAAATACCATGTTCCGAAAATTGCTAATAACGTTCCTGTTGTTGCATACATGAATGACGTGATTGCCAATCGAGTGCGCTTCACTCCAATAATAGGATCCAAACCGTGAACCGGAAATGGAGAAAAAACATCCTTTACATGTACCCCTTGACTAACCAACTGCTTTGCTGCCTCCAACAAGGTGTGGTCATCATCGTACATCACATGAAATACTTTGTTATTTGCCATTTGACTAAAATTCAATGATTAGTGTTTGTGTTGATCATTCTTGTAGCTTTCACCTGAAACCTTCAAGATGGTTTTCAATTCATTCAATGCAAGTACTGGGAAGTAACGTGCGAACAACAAGAACAACGTGAAGAAAATTCCAATGGTTCCAATGAACATTCCAATGTCAATCATAGACGGGTGGAACTCTCCCCATGCACCTGGTGTATAGTCACGGTGAATAGATGTAACAATGATTACGAAACGCTCGAACCACATACCAATATTCACAACAATGGACAAAATGAACGTAGCCACCAAATTCGTTCGGATCTTTTTGAACCAGAAAAGTTGCGGAGAAATTACGTTACACGTCATCATCATCCAGTAACTCCAACTGTATGGACCAGAGAAACGATTAATGAAAGCATAAGATTCATATTCCACTCCACTATACCATGAAATAAACAACTCAGTTAAATAAGCAACACCCACAATTGACCCAGTTACAATGATTACAATGTTCATGTATTCAATGTGTGCCATGTGAATGTAATTCTCAAGACGCATGGTCTTTCTCATTATCAACAACAGGGTCAATACCATTGCGAAACCAGAGAATACCGCCCCAGATACGAAGTATGGAGGGAAAATGGTTGCGTGCCATCCGGGAATTACCGAAGTTGCAAAGTCCATAGATACAATCGAGTGTACAGAGAATACAAGCGGAGTTGCAATACCCGCAAGAACCAAAGAAACCTCTTCAAAACGAGTCCAGTGCTTTGCTCTACCCGACCATCCGAAAGACAAGATACCGTACACCTTCTTTGCACGTGGCGAAACCATTCTATCCCGAATTGTTGCGAAATCCGGTATCAATCCAATGTACCAAAATACCAATGATACAGAGAAGTATGTTGATATCGCAAATACGTCCCACATCAAAGCCGAGTTGAAGTTGGGCCACAACGAACCAAATTGGTTCGGTAAGGGTAACGTCCAATAAGCCATCCATACACGACCCATGTGAAATACAGGGAATATAGCTGCCATGATTACCGCGAAAATGGTCATCGCCTCAGCAGAACGGTTAATTGCCATTCTCCATCTTTGACGGAATAATAACAATACCGCTGAGATCAATGTTCCTGCGTGACCAATACCAACCCACCAAACGAAGTTGGTAATATCCCAAGACCAACCCACTGTCTTATTCAATCCCCAAGCGCCGATTCCGGTTCCTACAAGATACATGATACACCCTATGCCGTACAAGGCAATAATGGCGGCAATGCCCAATGCAATTTTCCATTGACGTGGGGCTTTCCCTTCAATTGGTCCTACCACATCATTGGTAATGTCATGGTAAGTCTTGTGTCCAAGAATTAAGGGTTTACGAATAGCAGCTTCTTTCATCATAAGGCTTAGGCTTCTGTTTCTTCAATGTTTCTAACTTTTGTCATATAGAAGATGTTAGGTTGAATTCCTACTTCTTCCAATGCATGGTATGAACGGTTGTCTTTTGCTCGCTGAGCATTCAACGACTTCGTATCATTTAAATCACCAAATACAATTGCGTTGGTTGGACAAGCTTCTGAACAAGCTGATTGTACTGAACCGTCAAGAACGGGTGTTCCGCCAATTTTCGCAGCCAATTTACCAGCCTGAATGCGCTGTTGACACATGCTGCATTTCTCCATAACACCACGTGTACGAACAGTAACATCTGGATTCAATACCATACGCATAGTCTCATCTTGCGATGGATTGAGCTTCGAGAATTTCTCATTACCAACGTAGTTGAACCAGTTGAATCGACGCACTTTGTATGGACAGTTGTTCGCACAATAACGTGTACCAATACAACGGTTGTACGCCATGTTATTCAATCCTTCATTACTGTGAGTTGTTGCTGCAACCGGACATACCGTTTCGCATGGTGCGTGATTGCAATGCTGACACATCATTGGCATGTGAACCGTTTGAGGATTCTCAGCTGGAATCTCCATATCGCTGTAGGCCGAGATGGTTCCCAATTCTTTCGCTTTCTTGGTTTCTTCCAACGAGGCATAATCAGAGCTGAAGTAACGGTCAATACGCATCCAATGCATATCACGGTGTCTGCGAACCTCATCTTTACCTACTACAGGCACGTTGTTTTCAGTATGACATGCTGTGATACATGATCCACAACCAATACAAGATGACAAGTCAATGGTCATACCCCAACGGTGCCCTACTCCCTCAACCGGGTGATCTCTCCACAAGTCCAAGTTTTCAGACTCATTTCCATTCGGGTCACGAAGTGGCTTCTTATCCTGTGCGTTTATTTTTCCGTCTTTATTCACGTCTTCGTGAACAATAAGTCCAACGAACGGATTCCATGAAGCCTCTCCTTTTTTCTTATCCTTCTCAGCTAAATACTTAGCCAATACCGTTTCTTTGACTACAGACTCACGACCCATAACTGTGCTGTGAAGCTGTGTAGAGGCCAAAGGATAAGTATTGCCTGTTGCTTCTAAATTTGCAACCGCGTTGAATCTACGCGTGCCTGCAGTTGAAACGAAGCCAAATGCGTTCTTACCAATCGCCTGTGGTTTTCCATTCTCACCCAACACGTATTCACCGGTTGAATCTACTTGGAAAGCCGACTTACCAATATTTTCATTTCCTTCACCTCTTCCATATCCAAGGGCAATTCCAATGGTTCCTGCTTTTTGACCAGGCATAGGACATGCTGGCAACTCTAGTGATTTACCATTCACTGTAACCTTCACCAATGATGCAGGGTCGTCCTGAGCAATGTAGGTATTTAAACCTAATTTCTTCATATCAGAAGGGGCCATAGCCACATAGTTGTCCCATGTGATTTTGGTAATAGGATCTGGTGTTTCGTGAAGTATTGGGTTATTGGCATACTCACCAGTTCCCATTGTAATTTTCTGATACATCACCACTTCCCATTCTCCGGTGGCATTTGATGTTGCTCCGGCAATGGCCTTCGCTGCATCAAAAGAAGTAGTTACCAATGGCACAACTACAGCAGGTTCTTCTAGAAATACCGTTTTAGGCATGTTCGAGTCTTTAGGAAGACTAATAACATTAGCCAATGTGGTAACTGCAGCTGTTGTATCGGCTACAGCAGCCATTGCAGCATTTTCTGCTACAGGCAACTTCACATCGGTAGATGTACCGTTGTGAACGCTCATGTTGAATAAGTCAGTACCTAATTCAGTATGAGATGCTTGAATATAATTGTAATATGAACTTCCGTTACCGGTCCAACGCAGAATACTTTCTTGAGCAGCTCGAGTGTTGTACAACGGAACAATGGTAGGTTGAACAAAATCAACACGGCCTGCCACTGGAGATAAATCATTCCATGACTCTAAATAGTGATGGTCTGGTGCACAATAATTTGCTTTCGCTCCTGTCTCATCTGCATAAGCATTGAAACTAACTACACATGGCACCTTCGCCATTGCAGCTTTAAATGCTTCGCCATAAGCGTACGCCGGATTGGTTCCATAAACGATTAATGCGCCTACACCTCCGTTGTTCATTTCAGTTACCAAAGCATCCATTGCAGCATCATTACCTTGGAACAAATTCAAAGGCTGTTCTACGTTGGCTGTAGTACCGTAATTGTTAAGAGCTTTGTTCAACGCACAAACCAAAGCCTGCACGTCTGTGTTGTTGTTTCCACAAACAACCAAAGATGCACCAGCATTTGCTTTCAACTCTGTTGCAATCTTTTCAATTCGCGCGGTATCCACTCCATCAACTGCAGTAGCACTGCCGTTCACAACCGCCGAATACAATGAAGCTACCACAGCTCCTTCCTGCGAAGGTTTAATGGCAACACGCACATCGGCATTTGATCCAGTCAATGACATGATCGACTCGAACTGATAATGTTTGCTCATCCATTCGCCATGCGGCTTTCTAGTTGAAGCATAATCTGCTTGATACAAGGTGCTTGATAACCATGTACCTAAGAAATCTGCTCCGACTGAAACAATGGTTTTGGCCTTTGAGAAATCATAAGCTGGAATAACCGACTTACCGATTACTTGCTCATGAGCTAAACGAATTCCTTGATATGAATAAGCATCCCACTGGATGTGCTGAACTTTACCATTGTACTTGGCAGAGAATTCATTGATTGCACGTTGTGTTGATGGACTTATAATCGTATTTGATAAAATGCGAATACTTCCTGCACTGTTCAATGCCGAAGAAACCTCAGAATCCAAAGTTCCCCAATCTGTATTAACACCATTCTTGGTAGGACCTTGAAGACGTGCACTGTCATAGACACTCAATACGGAAGCATTTACAACAGAGCTTACATTTCCACCTCTAAATCCGTGTTTCTTGTTCCCCTTGATGTGAATTGGACGACCTTCACGTGTCTTCACCATAATGCCTGAATACACATTGCCATCATAGAATGTAGATGCATAGTAATTCGGAACACCTGGAGTAATCTCCTCTGGCTTAACTACGTATGGTATACTCTTTACAACGGGCGTCTCGCAAGCAGCCAATGTTGCAGCTGCTACGCTGAATCCCATAAATTTCAGGAAGTCACGACGACCTGAGTTTGTTTCTTGAAGCTTGTCACTGCCCAAAAATTCCTCAACGTTTTTACCCTGCGGGAATTCAGATGCAGCGCTTTCTTGGAAAGAAGAAGTGTTATCTAACTCTTCCATTCCTGTCCAGTATTTTTTATTCATACCCATAATGTTCAGGTCAAATTCAAATTAATAGTGACATTTTCCACATTCCCAACCACCAAGACCTTTCACGCTCAAAGAAGGAGCAAGTGTGTCTGGCATTTTCCCCCATGAAGAAGCTTCACGCTCTTCGTTAATGTTCTCTTGTAGTAATCCACGTAGAGCTCTTCTTCCCGCTTCAGTAGACTTGTAGCGTTCGTGCATTTCAACGTAGTAATCATTGGAAGCCAAATCAACCTTTGATTTGTTGTGACATTCAATACACCATCCCATGGTTAGAGTTGGCTTGGTTAATTCAATCAAAGTGGAAGCAACAGGCTGACCATTTACACCAGAAGTAATTCCTTTGTAATTCGGATCTTTAATCATGGCGTTGATTTGTGCTGTTGTTGCCTGACGACCCGTTGTATACAAGTCCACAGGACCGTGGCACTGACGACAATCTATCTTTCCTACCGTTACGTGCTGTGAGTGATTGAAATAAACGTGGTCTGGAAGGTTGTGTACTTTATTCCAAACAATTGGCTTCTTCTCAACGTCTGTTCTATACTGACCTGTTTTCGGATCGAAACCAATGGCCTCGTATATTTTCGCTATCTCTGTTTCTTTGGTAACCGCTCCATTCTTGATACCCTTGTGGCAGTTCATACAAACGTTCACAGATGGAATGCCCGCGTGCTTTGATTTCGCGGCGCTTGAGTGACAATACTGACAGTCAATTTCGTTTTTGCATACGTGAGCTGCATGTGAGAACCAAATGGGTTGTTCTGGATTGTATCCTTCGTAAACACCTATATCCATCAATGTTCCGTATCCAACTACAAAGAAGTAGCAAAACAAGAACAATCCCATAACACTCACAAATTTCTTATTCTTCCACATCCAGTCCTTTGCCATTTGCAAATAACTTCTGTGGTCTTCTTCCGATTCTGATTCAGCTTGTGCATTTTTCAATGAGCGTGAAATGTTCGCACCTGAAATACCAATTACCAAAAGAATCAGAGCAATAATTACAATCCAAATAAACGCACTCGAACCGCCTTTGTCTTGGTTTACCAGATAAATGTCTTGCCCCTCTTCCAAATCTTCGGGCTCAAGCTTTTCCAGATCCTCAAGTGTAATACATTGATCAGCGCTTGCCGCTTGCGCACCCGCACCACCACCAGCTGAAGCACCTGATGCAACGTAGGTCATGATGTGGTTGATGTCTTCTTTGGTTACGGCTTGGCCAGGCATAACACCGAAGTTCGCAGCGTATTGAGCTATCAATCCTTTTACATAGGCATCACCCGTTGCAATTGCTGCATTCGGGTTCTGTACCCATTTCACTAAAAGTTCATCCTTGCCCTTCCAACGATCAGCAATACCCTTCAATCCGGGCGCAGCCAACACTTCATCGGTAATTTTGTGACAAGAAGCACAATTCGCTTTGAATAATTGTTCTCCCTTTGCGGCATCACCGCCTTCGTGAATACTTACAGCAAAAGCCGAAGTAGACATGGTAATAGCAGTTATACTGAGTATCGCTGCTTTTTTAAAACTTGCTAGAAGTCGCTTCATTGCTCGATTTTTTCGAAAATTCCAAATATTAGCGCGACAAATTTAACTGCGGAGGCTGTATCACAAAAATGTCATTTTCCATTAATAGCTAATTTATAGTGAATCTAAATAAGGGTTTGCGGCATAGTTTTTCTTAGGCCATTGATATTCCGCAGTTTGTAATACAACTCTGGTAGTTTTGTCTCTATTTTTGTCAGCCAATGAATGCAAACTTTTCGACTCTCACACTCTTTTTCACCTTTGTCTCATTTGCGAGCTTTGGTCAACCCTCGCAAGGAAAAATAATTGTTCCCCAAAACAGAATTTTTACTGATACTTTAGAAGATAATAGAGGTATTGTTTCATTCAGTGTTGGAACGTCTATACAAAACATCGAAAAAGAAGATCGTGGAAAGTACAACATTGAAGGGTACCGCGTTCAAATCTACTTTGGAGGAGATCTTAATCAGGCTAAAAAAGTTCGACAAGAGTTTATCTCGGCTGGAAATGCATACGGCGCTTACCTGGAACAAAACATTCCGGACTTTTCACTTCGAATTGGTGACTTTTTAACAGAAGCGGAAGCAAAAATGGTATTGAAACAATTCATTCAAAAATATCCAGGCGCATTCGTTGTTAAAAGTAAAATTCAACCGCCCAAGTTAGAACCCTACTTCGAACAAGCGTTAGACGAATAATTCAATAATACATTTGCATTATGCCCATTTATCATTCGTTAGGAAAGTTTCCATCGAAACGACACACAACCTTCTATAAAGAAGATGGAAATTTACATTATGAACAGCTGTTTGGTACGGAAGGATTCAGTGGAATGTCTTCCCTTCTTTACCATCTTCATAGACCTACTCAAATCAAATCTGTTGGAACACCCGTGAATTGCACTCCCGTTGCAGCCGTGCAACACAACATTTCACCTCACATGTTCAACGGTTTTAAAACAAAACAAGCATCTGATTTTCTTGAGAGTAGACAGATTCTTTTGTTCAACAATGACCTGAACATAGCCACTGCTGCACCAACCGATTCATTAAATACCTACTTCTATAAAAACGCCGATGCCGACGAAGTTATTTTCGTGCATCAAGGAGAAGGTACCCTTCGAACTTTGGTAGGAAATATAACATTCGGATACGGCGATTATTTGGTTATTCCACGTGGTATAATTTATCAAATTGAATTCAAGACCTCTGAAAATCGTCTGTTTATTGTAGAAAGTTTTTCTCCGGTAGTTACGCCTAAAAGGTATAGAAATTACTTCGGACAATTGCTTGAACACGCTCCATTTTGCGAACGCGACATTCGCAGGCCAGACGTTCTCGAAACGCATGACGAAAAAGGTGAGTTCATTATCAAAATCAAAAAAGAAAATCACATGCATGAAGTCGTATATGCGACTCATCCATTCGATGTTGCTGGGTGGGACGGTTACAACTATCCTTATGCCTTCAACATTTCTAACTTCGAACCCATTACCGGTCGGGTGCATCAACCACCACCCGTTCATCAAACCTTTGAAGCTCACAATTTTGTGATTTGCTCTTTTGTTCCTCGTTTGTATGATTATCACCCGCAATCAATTCCTGCTCCATACAACCACTCGAACATTGATTCAGATGAAGTACTGTATTACGTAGACGGAGACTTCATGAGCAGAAATCACGTTGAAAAAGGCTTCATTTCATTGCATCCCGCAGGTGTGCCTCATGGCCCACACCCTGGTGCATACGAAAGATCAATAGGTCAAAAAGAAACACAAGAGTTGGCCGTTATGGTTGACACTTTCAAACCACTGCGCATAACTCAAACTGCGTTGGAATTAAATGAAAAAGATTATCTCACTTCTTGGTTATAAACTATGACACAAAACAACACATCACCCGAATTAGAAAAAGTAGTTCCAACTGCTGAAGATTTTTTACCTCTTTTAGGAACAGACTACGTTGAATTGTATGTTGGAAATGCCAAACAAGCCGCGCATTACTACATGAGCGCTTGGGGCTTTCAACCCTTGGCGTACCGTGGACTAGAAACCGGTTGCAAAGATGCTGTTTCCTATGTGCTTGTCCAAGACAAAATACGCTTAGTGCTTACATCACCGCTGCAGTCAGATGGGCCAATTAACGCCCACATCAACAAGCACGGTGACGGTGTGAAAGTTGTGGCCTTATGGGTAGATGATGCCACGTACTCTTTTGAACAAACTGTTGAACGCGGCGCTGAGCCTTGCCTTGACCCCATTCGCATCTCAGATGAAAACGGTGAAGTTGTGCTTTCTGGAATTCGAACATATGGAGAAACATTTCACTACTTCATAGAAAGAAAAAATTACAACGGTCTATTTATGCCAGGCTACAAAACTTGGACACCAGCGTTTAAACCAAAATCAGTAGGATTAAAATTCATTGATCACATGGTTGG
>VGFR01000048.1 GCA_016868835.1 Bacteroidota bacterium
GGACTACTCAGTAGTTACAATCTACTTGGAAGAACAGCTCCGTTGAAAATATATGCTCATCCAGCTCTAGAACCCATTATTCGCATGCAATTCGAAGTGAGTGAAGCTCGGTTCGAGTATGAAATTGAATTCGTTTCCACACAAACGAAAAGTATGGAATTGCTTTTTGAAGACGAAACTTTAAAAGTGTCGAGTTTCCCTCTCAAACACCGTGTGCCTTGCACTGGTTTTCTATTTGAAGAGAAGCCGAGGCCGTTGAATGTGATTAAAAGCGCAATACGGGAATTTGAGTTGTTGCCGAGTGAAATTTTAATGTTGAAAAAAGGTTTCGCTATTCGCAGTGGTTCAGCTGAAATATTGGCGAAGCAAGTGACCGAGCCGGCAGTGCCTGTGAGGAAATATGCATACTGCAGTGATACCGCTTATGATGAACGAATATTTCCTTTTATTCAAGGGGCAGATGTGCTTTATCATGAGAGCACATTTTTGAATTCAGAGCAAGAAAGGGCAAAAAAAACGCAACACGCCACAGCCGAAGAAGCTGCTCGAATAGCCAAGTTAGCCAATGTGAAAAAGCTCGTTCTTGGGCATTACAGCAGTAGGTATGGAAACGAAGATCAGTTTCTTGAAGAGGCGTCGCCTGTTTTTTCCAACGTTATCTTAGGGCAAGAAGGTGAGGTGATTCAACTTTAGTTTGAGTAGCTTGGTGTATTTCATACACTTTCTTATCTTGCAGTCATGAACAAATCAAAACAGCCGCTTCAATTTTGGCAAATCTGGAACATGAGCTTTGGATTTTTGGGTATTCAATTTGGATTCGCTTTGCAGGGTGGATTCATGTCACGGATTTTTCAAGCATTGGGTGCCGCAGAAAAGGATATTCCTATGTTGTGGATTGCTGCACCATTGACAGGATTGATTGTTCAACCCATTATCGGATACATGAGCGATCGAACGTGGCATCCAAGACTGGGAAGACGAAAGCCATATTTTTTAGTAGGTGCTATTTTGAGTTCTTTGGCATTGGTATTTGTTCCCTATTCTTCAGCGCTGTGGATTGCTGCCGGATTTTTATGGATTATGGATGCGTCAATCAACATATCCATGGAGCCCTTCAGGGCATTGGTTGCCGATAAATTACCAGAGTCTCAGCGTTCGTATGGTTTTGTTATTCAAACATTAATCATTGGTGTAGGCACTTGGGTGGCGAGTAACTTACCGTGGTTTTTGAGTTTTTTAGGAATTTCAAACGAAGCCGGAGTTGGTCAAGTTCCACCATCGGTGAAATGGGGATTTTTTATTGGAGCGTTCATTTTTTTGGGTTCTATTTTGTGGACCATATTCACCACCAAGGAGGATGCTCCAGAGGATATGGACCAATTTATAAAAGAGAAAAATGAGTCTCGAGGTTTGTGGAATGGCGTGGTGGATATTGCCAAGAATTTTGCTCAAATGCCCGCAGTGATGTGGAAATTGGGAGTGGTTCAATTTTTCAGTTGGTTCGCATTTTTTACCATGTGGTCATTCGCAGTTCCTGCATTAACGGAGCACGTTTATCAGTCTCCAATGCCATTAGAGACCGATGCATTATTCGCTTTGAAGAATGAACAATACAACAATGCAGCAAATTTGGTGGGGAGTTCTATGGGTATGTATGGCTTGAGTTCTATGGCATTTGCACTTGTATTAACTTTCATTACAGCGAAACGAATTGTAAATCGAAGAATGATTCATTTCGCATCACTCCTAGCCGGAGGAGTAGGTTTTATGCTCTTGTTTGCCGCTACAAAGGAGTACGCGCAAATTTTAAATTTAAGTTTCGCACTAATTGGGCTTTCATGGGGAAGTATTCTTTCAATGCCATATGCCATATTATCAAGTTCAGTTAAACCAGAAAAAATGGGTGTGTCAATGGGTATCTTCAATATGTTCATTGTAATTCCTCAGATTGTAGCAGCACTAGGCGGAATCAATTGGGCTTATAAAACGTTCTTGGGCGAGCAAATCATTTACACCATGGTACTTGCTGGAATAAGTCTGTTGCTGGGTGCACTCACTTGTTTTTTATTGCCGAATAGAGTAAGTCAACGCTAGTTGTTTGTCCTATCTTTGTAGGCAGATTTTATGTAATGGGAGAGCTAGTTTCAACGCCTTTGCCTACGCAGTTTGGTGACTTTTTGATTAAAACATTTTCCTCTGGAAATGAAGATATTCCGCATGTGGCTCTTGTTCATCCGGAAGTCGATTTTTCAAAACCTGTTTTGGTGAGAATACATTCAGAATGTTTGACCGGAGATGTTTTTGGTTCTCGGAAGTGTGATTGTGGTGATCAGCTGCATCTTGCGTTGAATCAATGTGGCGCGGAAAAAGGGGTGCTTATTTATTTACGTCAAGAAGGAAGGGGAATTGGTTTAACCAATAAATTGAAAGCGTATCAGCTACAAGAGCAAGGCATGGATACCATAGAGGCCAATGTGGCACTGGGATTCGATGCCGATATGAGAACATTTGTACCGGCCGTTGCAATTCTTCAGTCACTTGGTGTGGATAAAATAAAATTACTCACCAACAATCCAATTAAATTGGAAGCGTTGAAAGAGGCAGGTTTTTTGACTGTAGAGCGCGTGCCGCTCATTGGCGAAGAATTCGATTCAAATCGCAATTATTTGAATACGAAACGTGAAAAAATGGGACATCAAATTTAATATATAGCAACATGAATATTCGACTATTCATTTTTGTTCTTTTGATTTTTATAGGCTTGTTTTCTCAGGCCCAAGAGTGTGAATACACTCCCTCCAAATCCATTCAAAAAACACTGAGTAAGGTCACTGATCCAAAAGGAAAATTGAAGTCGGAAGAAAAGATTGTATTACTTGAAAAGGCCTTGGCAGAAGATGAGAATTGTTTGCCATGTATGTTTCACCTGGCTTCGTTGGAATTTACCGTTGCCATGCGGTCTCAACGCCCCTCATTCACGCGAGCAATTGAACTTTCAGAAAAGGTAGTGGCTCAGTGTGAAAATTATCATTCAAAGCTGTATTACATGCTTGGGGGTGGATATTACATTGAACAAGAATACGAAAAGGCACTTGTGGCATTTGAGAAGTTCATGAATTTTCCGGAAGATGACCCTTCGAAATTCGATAAGAATTACGACGCAAAATACCAAGAAGCGAAAGAGTCTTTGGTGAATATAAAATTGTATAATGATATTTTCAACGGGAATAAAGGATTTGAATTCAAGCCTAAAAAAGTAGAAGGTGTTTGCACTGCTGCAGACGAATATTTACCCATGATTTCTCCCGATGGTGAAATCATGTTTTACACTCGCACACGCTCTGCTCAGAGTTTGGGCGATTTAACGGCAACCTTAATTGAAGAATTTTTTTGGAGCAGGAGAAAAGACATCAATGCCATTTTTGATAACGGTGAGGCATTGCCAAAGCCCTTTAACATGAAGGGATTTGGATACGGTGGTGCAACCGTTTCAGTGGACAATAAGGAGTTAATCATCGCTCGAACGAATCCCAATAAATTAAATCCAAATAATGTAGATTTATTTCGTTCCAAGTTTGAGCGGGTAGCTTTGGGTAATGGCAAGTACGAATATAAATGGAGTGACTGGGAAGATCTGGGAATGAATATAAATACACCAGATGGTTGGGAGGCGCAGCCTACATTAAGTGGCGATGGACAAACGCTTATTTTTGTTTCAGTGCGCCCTACATGCATGAAAGATGATTCAGGAAATTATTCGCATGATTTATTTCTGAGTAAGAAAAAGCAAGATGGAACCTGGGGTCCTTGTATTCGAATTCCGGAAACAGTGAATACCAGTGGTCAAGAGAAATCACCTTTCATACACAGCGACAGCCATTCTTTGTATTTCGCTTCTGACGGGCATCCGGGTGTGGGGGGTATGGATTTATTCAAAGTTGAAATGAATGAAGATGGGACATTTTCTACTCCTCAGAATTTGGGGGTGCCAATTAACACAAAAGAAAATCAAGTAGGAATCATTGTCAGTTCAGATGGGGAATTGGCATACTATGGAAGTGAGGCACAGGTTGGTCCCAAAAATTTAGATGTGTTTGAATTTCAATTACCTGTTAGACTTCGACCTGAACGCGTAGCCATTATAAAAGGAGAGGTGAAAGAAGACAATGGATCACCTGTTTCGAATGCAACGGTAACAATTAATTATGCTCAGTCGGGAAAGGAAGATGTTGTTAAAATTAACGAAGATGATGGGTCATATGCGGCGGTGGTAAGAACCAGTAAGAATGAAGATGTTGTTTTAAAGGTGGAAGGAGAAAACATTGCTTTTAACGCGCAAGTCATAGCGAAAAAAGATGATCCGAATCCGGCAGATATTTTGAAACTCAATGTTGAAGCAGCGGTTGTAGCAGAGAACAAGCCCTTTGTTATTAAAGATATCTATTACACAACTGCACGAGCCGATATTAATCCTGAGAGTATGTTTATTCTCTCTGAATTTGCAGATTACTTGAAAGAGCATCCCAGCTGGGTCATAGAAATTAGAGGTCACACGGACAATACCGGAGAAGACAAAACCAATGAAATTTTGTCTTTGAATAGAGCGAAAGAGGTAATGGCCTTTCTTGTTGGAAAGGGGGTTCAGGAGAATCAACTTGTAGCTGTTGGGTATGGAGAGAAAAAGCCTATTGCCACAAATGATACTGAGGCTGGCCGAGCGAAAAACAGAAGGACTGAATTTGTGATTAAGAAAATGTGATATGAGAATTGATATACTAACCATTCTTCCTCGATTACTCGATGGGCCATTTGCTGACTCCATTCTAAATCGTGCGCAAAAGAATGGATTGTGTGAAATACATATTCACAACATTCGTGATTATTCCACAGACAAACATAAGAGTGTAGACGATTATCAATTCGGAGGTGGAGCGGGAATGGTGATGCTTGTTCAGCCCATTGCAGATTGCATTTCTTCATTAACCGCAGCTCGTGAGTATGATGAAATTATTTATCTCACTCCCGATGGTGAGACCTTAAATCAGAAGGTGTGTAATGGACTTTCACTTCAAAAAAATCTGATGCTCATATGCGGACACTACAAAGGCATTGATCAACGTATTCGCGATCATTATGTGACGAAAGAAATCTCAATTGGAGATTATGTATTAAGTGGCGGTGAATTGGCTGCAGCCATTGTGGTTGATAGTGTGGTTCGATTAATACCGGGAGTGATGAACGACGAAACATCTGCCTTGACAGATTCATTTCAAGATAATTTACTTGCACCCCCCGTGTATACGCGCCCGGCAGATTACAACGGTTGGAAAGTTCCTGAGGTTTTAACATCGGGTAATTTCAAGGCCATTGAAGAGTGGAGAATGAATGAGGCCTTTTCTAAAACAAAAACAAGACGACCAGATTTGTTAGACGAATAAAATGAGTTTTTCAACGCCCTTGGCAGAGCGCATGCGCCCATTACAATTGTCTGAGTATGTTGGACAAAGTCACTTAGTTGGTGAACATGCTACCCTGCGAAAGGTAATTGAAAGTGGTCATGTACCCTCTATGATTTTGTGGGGGCCACCCGGTGTTGGAAAGACTACCCTCGCCAATATCATTGCTAAAACGCAGGATAGACCATTCTATGCATTATCAGCCATAAACAGCGGAGTAAAAGAAATTCGAGAGGTTCTAGAAAGCGCCGGTAAAGGAGGCTTATTTGCCAAGAGTGCAATTTTGTTTATTGATGAAATACATAGATTTTCGAAGAGTCAACAAGATGCATTGCTCGGAGCTGTAGAAAAGGGTGTTGTTACATTGATTGGCGCCACAACAGAGAATCCATCTTTTGAAGTCAATAGCGCGTTGTTGTCACGATCTCAAGTCTATACATTGAATCCATTGACTCAAGATGAATTGATAGGTTTGTTGAATGATGTTATAACTCGCGATGAAGTATTGAAGTTGAAAAATATTCAACTGCAAGAGACGCAGGCCTTGTTAAGATACAGTGGCGGTGATGCTAGACGTTTATTGAATGTGTTGGAATTGGTTGTTGAATCTTTGAATGAAGATGAAATTGTAATTACCAATGCTGCGGTTGAGGAGGTAGTTCATACCAATACCTCGAAATATGATAAAACAGGTGAAATGCATTATGATGTTATTTCGGCTTTTATCAAAAGTGTTCGCGGATCTTCACCGCAAGCAGCCATTTACTATTTAGCTCGAATGATCAAAGGCGGTGAAGATCCGCTATTCATTGCCCGTAGATTGGTCATCTTGGCCTCAGAAGATGTTGGTCTTGCAAATCCAAATGCACTGCTTATCGCTGAATCAACGTTTCGTGCTGTACAAAATATAGGATGGCCAGAGGCAAGAATTCCGTTGAGTATGTGCACCGTATACTTAGCTACTTCAGCGAAGAGTAATTCGGTTTATTTGGCAATAGATGCGGCATTGGCAGAAGTGAATGCGTCTGGAGATTTGTCGGTTCCCATGCACCTTCGCAACGCACCCACACAATTGATGAAAGAGTTGGGTTATGGGGAAGCGTACGAATATGCGCATGCACATCCGAACCATTTTGTTCGTCAAGAACATTTACCCAATGAGTTGACAGGAAAAGAATTTTATATCCCCGCTGATAATCCAAAAGAAGCAGCCATTGCAAAATGGCTCGAGGAAAGATGGGGTTTCAAAAAAGAAATATAGCATGTATAAAAGAATTGTAAAACCCCTGATGTTCCTATTGTCTCCAGAGCGAGCACATTACTTTGCCATGGCCTTGTTGGTTGCTGTTGTGAAAATTCCGGGAGTTGCTTTTCTAATGCGCAAACGTACCCAAACGAAGAACAGTGAAGTTCGAGTAGCGGGAATTTCATTTCCAAATTGCGTAGGACTTGCAGCTGGATTCGACAAAGATGCGAGATGGGTAGACGAATTGTCTTGTTTGGGTTTTGGACATATTGAGGTAGGAACACTCACACCGAAAGCGCAGCCGGGAAATGATAAGCCACGACTTTTTCGGTTGCCAAAAGATGAAGGACTAATCAACAGAATGGGTTTCAACAACGGTGGAGTAGACGCAGCAGCGCACAGACTGCGCAGTCGAAAATCGAATGTTGTCATTGGCGGAAATATTGGGAAGAATAAAATTACTCCGAATGAAGATGCTCTTTCAGATTACATGTATTGCCTAAATGCATTGCATGATTGTGTAAATTATTTTGTTGTGAATGTGAGTTCACCCAATACGCCAGGTTTAAGAGATCTTCAAGAAAAAGAACCACTGAAAAAAATACTTGTAGCTCTTCAAGAACAGAATGCATTGTTCCCCATTCCACGTCCGATCTTTCTGAAAATTGCTCCCGATTTGAATACCTCGCAATTGGATGATATTATTGAAATTGTTGTTGAATCTAAAATTGCGGGAGTCATTGCTACGAATACCACCATTGCCAGAAACGGCCTGCGAACGCCTGTTCAAGAGGTTGATGAAATTGGAGCAGGTGGATTAAGTGGTAAGCCTGTATTTGAAAAATCGAATGTGGTTATACAGTATCTTATAGAAAAATCTGGAAATGCATTTCCTGTTATTGGAGTAGGAGGCATTCATTCAGCTGAAGATGCAGGGCATAAAAAAGCACTGGGCTGTGACTTGGTGCAGTTGTATTCTGGATTCATTTATGAAGGTCCTGGTTTAATTCGCCGCATTGCAAATGGTGAATAACTCTGTTGATATGTTGAATTTTCGAAAACGTCGAAAGGTTTCAGTGTGAATCTATTTTTGAAGACAACACAAAGTTGAACCAATACGTTTTGAAAATATGATCTCATTCTTCGGAAAGAAAAAAATATCTGCAGAGAAGACAGCATCTTTTTTTGTGAATACATTACTAGACGCGGTTGAAGAAGGTTTTCCGGAAGTTGCAGGTTTTGTGCGTGATTCGCCAGAGTTTGTTAAAGTTCCTGTGATGAGTGACGAAGAGTATGGGAAGTTTTTAATGATTGTTATAGTAGGGAATTTTAATTACCTGCACGAACATTTTCAAGACGGTGAAGCCGAATTAATTATTGGTCATTGCGTAGAACAGTTTGCTCCGGTTTTCGATTTATCGCCTACAGCTTTTCAAACCAAGGTGAATGAATACAAAAAATTCATGGCTCACATCAATGCGCCATCGAAGAACAATTTGTACGCCATGTCACGTGCGGTTTTTTATAAGTATGAATTGAATCAATACCAAGATGAATACTTCATGCGCGAAAATGCACCGAATCCAATTTTCAAAAAGAATTTGGATGATGTCATGAGAAATTTTGTTTGGGATTGGAGCGCATTTACAGAGAAGTACAAAGTGCAAATTAGCGGACTTCTTTAAGTCCGTTTTCCAACAAATCTTCTAAGAGAATATCATAACCCGATTCGATATGATTGGGTTTTATTTTGAATTCTAAATCGGGTTGAATTGGATTTAAATCATATTGAAATTCTCTATTGTAATTATAGCGAATGGTAGAGATGGAATAGCCAATCCCCGTTATAGGCAGGTAATACATTTTTGCATTTCCCCAAGTTCCGGTCATTCCACCGTTGCAAGGAGTGCCAATTAAAACTCCTCGTTTACGCTCTTTAATTATGTGTGCGAAGTCTACAGAAGCACTTGCGGTACCGGCGTTGATGAGCACATTGACATTGCCATTGCATACGAGTTTCGATTTTTTTGCATGCTGCATATAAATGGTGTCTACGGTATTGATGGGTGATCTTAAAGCATGATAGTAGCTTCTTCTGTCTTCGTCTATGAGAACTTTTTTCTCGAATCGTTTTGGAAAGAAAATCTCTCGCAAACCTTTTGGAATTTGAGAGAGCTCACTGGATTTCCATACCACGTTGTTAGGTGTGCAATATCCATTGGTGTCGAGATAAGAATACACCAATTGAACCAAATCTGCTGATCCTCCGCCGTTATTCCGAAGGTCAATAACCATGTCTAAATCATATTCATGACACCATGCAAAAAATCGGTGTATTCTTCGATATGCTTTTTTAACGTTGTATGGGGCAAAGGTGTGAATTTTTAGAACGCCAATGCGGTCTTCCGGATAAATGTCATACTCAATATCTTCTTTTTCTGGAAGTATTGTTTCAAAATAAGCGTCGCGCTTTTTCTGATATGTTTTGCCGTCTAAAGCCTCAGACGTTACTTGTGTATTCTCATCAACGTTGATACTGAATTTTTCATTGATATCTAATGGGACCATGAGAGAAAGAATGGATGAGAAAACGTGAGCTGTTAGTTCATCTTTAAGGGAAAAAGCGGCTCCTTCAATGGAAACATAATCAGCTGCAATGTTGAAGATGCTATCGACAGCTACATTGTTGATTTTGAAAATTTCAGTTCCGGCTTTCAATCCGTGAGAATCGAAAGCAAGGTAGTATCGATTTTCAATTTTAGTAATGGGTAAAAAAATGCGTCCATAATCTTTGCGCATGGCAGAACCAAAAGTGCGAGGCAGAATTTGAGTGTGAGAATCTGCCATCACATTTGTGAATTCGCTCATGGTTTGAGTGAATTCCAAATAAGAGCGCGGTATACTTAGTATGTTTCGAGCTTGCTGATATGCTCGGTCAAATTCCAATTTCCCACAATACAAATAAGGATTCGGATTACTCTTTTCTATGGTCACTTTCAGAGAGTCAAGATCGCGCAGCATTTCTTCTGGGCAAAGCTTGGTTGTTCTCCAATCTGCAGAGAACCTATTTTCAAAAATGACACAAGGTGTTTGACCATGAATGGACATGATGCACAAGGTCAGTAATGGTATGAAAATAAACCTCATTTGTTCTCCCGCTTAGCAACCATGGTTAAGATGGTTGCAAGAGCAACGGTCTCTCCGGTTTCATCATAAACGTCAACTAAAAATTTCACAATGCCTTTCGCTATGTCTTCTTCGTTGCGTTTTTCTTGTTCTATCTTTTCTTTCACTGTGAATTTGACACCAATGGTCATACCCGGGTAAACCGGTTTTGTGAATCGAGCTTCGTCAATTCCATAGTTTAAAAGTACCGGGCCTTTTTTTGGATCAACAAACAGTCCGGCAGCCTTCGAGAGTACAAAATAACCGTGAGCCACGCGACGCTCAAAGATGGTTCCTTCCAAACTGGTTGCGTCCATGTGAGCGTAGAAATTATCACCGCTAACATTTGCAAAGTTCACAATGTCAGCATCTGTTACGGTGTGTTTGTGTGTGAACACAGTATGACCTACGTGCAAATCTTCGAAATGCTGTCTGAATAAATGCGGTTGTGCTTCAACTTGGTTTGCGCCTTGCTGATACACGCCGGTGATGGCTGTAATCATACTCGGAGATCCTTGTATTGCTGTTCGTTGCAGGTAATGCATGACACCGCGTTTGCCTCCCATTTCTTCCCCACCACCGGCTCTTCCTGGACCACCATGAACCAGCAGAGGCATGGGCGATCCATGACCAGTGCTTTCTTTTGCACTTTCTCTGTTGAGCACTAGAATGCGACCGTGATGTGAGGCGGCATGAATGACAAAATCGCGAGCAATGGTTTGGTCATTCGTGGTTATGCTGCAAACCAAACTTCCTTTACCCAATTTTGAAATGGCTACCGCTTCTTCAGTTGTTGCGTATGGCATTAAAGTAGAAATGGGGCCGAAAGCTTCAATGTTATGTGATGATAAATGCTTAAATGGATCATCATTTCGCAATAACACCGGTGCCATGAAGGCTCCCTTCGATGGATCGCCTGCAACCAAGGCCATGTTGTCACTTCCGTATACAACCTGACTCTCTTTTTTCAATTGTTCTAGCGCCTTCAAAACATCTTCACGTTGTGCCTTTCCAGCAAGTGCTCCCATTCTGGTTTTTTCGTTCCGTGGATCTCCAATTGCAGTTTGACTTAACGCTTTTGCAAGTGCAATTTGAACATCTTCCATGTATTTTTCAGGCACCAGTATGCGTCGAACAGCGGTACATTTCTGCCCACACTTGACTGTAATTTCTTTACGCACTTCCTTCACAAACAAATCAAATTCTTCGGTGCCTGGTGCTGCGTCTAATCCCAAAATGGCTGCATTCAATG
This sequence comes from Bacteroidota bacterium, assembly GCA_016868835.1. GTDB lineage: Bacteria > Bacteroidota > Bacteroidia > Flavobacteriales_D > Sanyastnellaceae > CAIZGX01. Next base: position 11,120 of record VGFR01000048.1, read on the forward strand.
AATCAGCTTCCATGTTGAAAGGAATGGCTTCGTCGATTAATCGCGGATGCTGTTTAAGCATTTTTCCGGTACTTGCAGAACCTGTGAAAGTGACTACATCTTGCAATTCCAAATGATCGAAAATACCATTTGCACTTCCGCAGATTAATTGCAATGCACCTTGCGGTAAAATACCCGAAGTGTCAATGTCGCGCACCACAACTTCAGTGAGGTATGAAGTAAGTGTTGCAGGCTTCACAATGGCAGGGACTCCAGCTAACAAATTCACAGCAATTTTTTCCAACATACCCCAAATTGGAAAATTGAAAGCATTGATATGAAGTGCTACACCTTCTTTCGGAACCATAATGTGATGCCCAATGAAAGTGCCTTCTTTCGAAAGTTTAGCTAAATCTCCGTCTACATAAAACGAAGAATCTGGAAACTGTCGTCGCAGTGAGGCATACGCAAATAAATTTCCAATACCGCCCTCAATGTCTATCCACGAATCAATTTTAGTAGCTCCCGTTTTAACCGATACTTCATAGTACTTCGCCTTGCGTTCCATCAAATACATGGCGAGTGCCTTCAACATTCGGCCCCGCTCTTGGAAGGTCATCTTGCGCAGGGCAGGACCTCCAACACCACGGCCGTACTCAAGCATTGCTGCATGGTCTAATCCAGTGCTGTCTGCAACAGCTACCAATTCATCTGTTACAGCATCGAATAATTCAGTTCCTTTTCCAGCGCCTGTTACCCATTTTCCTTGAGCGAAATTTTGAAGTTGAAGCATGATAAAAATTGTTTCCGCGAAGTTAAAAGAAAGTGGCAGACTTCAGGCCTTTGACGTATTTTTACGGCCATGAATAAAAAGACGCATTTAATCACGGGTGGATGTGGTTTTGTGGGAAGAAACATGGTCAAAAGATTGGCAAGTTCTACCGCCGATCAATTGATATTCATTGACGACCTCAGCGTAGGAACACATCCCGATACGTGGATGCCTTATCCCAAGACAAGAGCCGGAGAGGGGTTTGCCGAATATGATGGGCGCTTGTTGTTTATTCACGCCGATGCGTTGAAGGTGATGCGTGCATTTGCTGAAGATGCATTGTATTTCCAAACACACTATGCGTTTTCAATTGAACGCATCAATGATGTTTTTCACTTTGCTGCTATTGTAGGTGGTAGATCGAAAATAGACGGTGACCCCATGGTGGTTGCCTTGGATTTAGCCATTGATGCTGAATTATTCCATTGGGCATGCAAGTACATGCCAGATCGCTTGCTGTATCCAAGTTCTTCCGCTGCATATCCAATAGACCTTCAAACGGTCAACGGTGCAATTGCCTTGAAAGAATCAGACATTGATTTCAAAAAGATGGGTGAGCCAGATATGACTTACGGTTGGAGTAAACTTACGGGTGAGTTTTTAGCAAAAATTGCAGCCTCGCATTATGGATTGAAGGTGACGTGTATTCGTCCGTTCAGTGGATACGGAGAAGATCAAGATTTAACCTATCCAGTCCCTGCCATTGCAGCCAGAGCCGCTAAGAAAGAAGATCCATTTGAAGTCTGGGGAAGTGGCAATCAAGGTCGCGATTTTGTACATATTCAAGATGTGATAGATTGTATTCTTTTGGCAATGGATCACATTCATGACGGAACGGCCATTAACATTGGCATGGGACGGTTAACATCATTTAACGAAATTATTCGTGTTTTTTGCTCATTTGCAGGGTATGAGCCTACAATTAAGCCATTGTTAGACAAGCCTGTGGGCGTACATTCGCGGTATTGCGACATGTCTTACGTGAAAGAAAAGTTAGGGTGGGAAGCAAAAATTTCGATTGAAGAAGGTATGCGACGGGTCTATGACGCCGCTGTGCTTAAACTCAAGTCAGCATGAGCGAGCGCGTAGTTGTTTGTTTTGGACCTGGCCCGAAGTTTAAAGGCGGTATACAAAACTACAACACGTCATTGGCCTTGGCTTTTGATAAACTTCCAAATACCAAAGTGCATATTGTTTCTTGGACCCAGCAGTATCCGGCTATTGTTCCGCGTGAGTTTGTAGATAAAAGTAGCAAAGCAGACTTGTTAGAAGGAAGTCGAGTTTCTGTTACTTATTTAACCAATTACAACAAGCCAAGTACGTGGCGTGAGACCGCGAATTGCATTCTAGCGCTGCATCCCGAAGTTGTAGTTTTTCAATGGAGCATTGCCTTGCAAGGTTTGCCTTTGGGAAGAATTGCCAAGCGTTTAGGAAGGGCAGGTGTTCATGTGGTCATGGATGTGCACTTTGTGGTGCAGAAAGAACATTCAACATTAGATAAGTGGTTAACGAAATTTGGATTGAAACACGCCCATTCGTTTGTTACACACGCCATGCATACGCTAGAGGAACTGAAAATGGTTTT
>VGFR01000049.1 GCA_016868835.1 Bacteroidota bacterium
CGATGTGCAGCAAGATGTTTTCTATGCTGAATTTGAATTTAATACTTTGGAAAAAGCGGCTTCGCAGCAAAAAAATAACTTCGAACCATTGACCAAATACCCGTGGGTGCGTCGTGACCTTTCCTTACTTGTGAATAAACCAACCTCGTTTGAAACCCTTCGCAAGACTGCGTTTAAAGCAGAGAGAAAGCTATTGAAAGATGTATCTTTGTTTGACGTTTATGAAGGCAAAAATCTTCCTGAAGGAAAAAAGAGTTACGCATTGAAATTCATCTTGCAAGACGAACAACAAACATTAACAGACGAAGCTGTAGAGAAAAGCATGCAACGCATTTTGCAGGGCTTGCAGAATGAGTGTTCGGCGGAGTTACGCTAATGAAATTTCTTTCGCAATCCCCCGCGCCTCCGCATCACTCGCAAGCAATTCCTCTAACGATGGTTTTGCGATGAAGCTGGCTTGTTGAAGTATTTTTTCTACGGTCTCGGCAATTTGCAAGAATTTAATTTCGTCGTTTAAGAATCGAGCAACGGCAATTTCATTGGCGGCGTTTAAGATGCACGGCGCATTACCCCCTTGCTCAAGCGCTTCGAACGCCAAGCCCAAACAACGAAACACGTCCATACGCGGCTTCTCAAAGGTAAACTGCGGATAATCCATGAAGTTGAATCGCGGCCAATCGGTCTTCACACGCTGCGGATAAGCCATGGCATACAAGATTGGTAACTTCATATCGGGCAAGCCCAACTGCGCTTTCATGCTGCCGTCTTCAAACTGAACCAAGCTGTGAATAATGCTTTGCGGATGAACAACCACGTCTATCTGCGAAGGCTTCAAATTGAATAACCACTTCGCTTCAATCACCTCCAACCCTTTGTTCATAAGGGTTGCAGAGTCAATGGTAATCTTCGCGCCCATGGTCCAGTTCGGATGCTTCAACGCTTGCGCCTTCGTTACCGACGCCAATTCTTCTGCAGGCTTCTGTCTAAACGGACCCCCGCTAGCGGTAAGAATAATTTTTTCAATAGGATTGTGCCACTCACCCGCCAAACACTGAAAGATAGCGCTGTGCTCGCTGTCAACCGGATAAATATTTACAGCATGCTGTTGTGCCAATTGCGTAATGAGCTCACCCGCAACAACCAAGGTTTCTTTGTTAGCTAGCGCAATGGTTTTCTTCGCTTCAATGGCTTTTATGGTGGGAAGTAATCCAGCAGCACCCACCAACGCCGTTAACACCACGTCTATGGTATCCATCTCTACAATCTGCTCCAATGCTTGCTTGCCCGCATAAACTTTTATGTCTGAAGAAGACAACGCTTCTTTCACTTCAGCGTATTTCGATTCGTCTGTAATGACCACAGCATTCGGATTGAACTTCAACGCCTGCGCAATCAACAACTGGCTGTTGCTGTGTGCCGTTAAGACCTCAACACAAAACAGATCTAGATGCTCTGCGATGACTTCAAGTGCTTGTGTTCCTATGGATCCCGTAGACCCTAAAATGGCTATGTGTCTCAACTTTTTTTTTTGAAAGGTAGAATAAAAAAACCGCTTCGTGAAGGAAGCGGTTTATTTCGTTGCCCGAACAGGATTCGAACCTATACAAACTGAACCAAAATCAGTTGTCCTGCCATTAGACGATCGGGCAATCTATTCCTCATTTCTTCAAATGGGAATGCAAAAATAAATACTTTCTTCTAAACAATCCAACTTTTTTCATGTATTACCTTCGTTTTCTAAAATTTGGATTGTGATTCAGCTACTAAACTACATCAACGGAGAATTTGTTCAGGCGCATTCTACCGAAACCATAAACAATATAAACCCAGGCACTGGAATGGTCTACGGCACCATCCCTCGAAGCCAAACTGCCGATATCAACGCAGCTGTAGCCGCAGCCACGGAAGCTTTCCCTGCTTGGTCCTCTCTTTCAAGCGAAGAACGTTCAACCATTCTTGTACGTATTGCAGATGGTATTCAAGCCAATGCTGAAGCTTTAGCACAAGCAGAGTCTGTTGACAATGGCAAACCCATATCTCTTTCAAGAGCGGTAGATATATCCCGAGCTGAAGCGAACATTCGTTTTTTCGCAACAGGCATTTTACACTTCGCCAGCGAAGCACACCCCAATAACGCTTTTGTGAACTACACCCTTCGCAAACCCATTGGCGTTGTGGGTTGCATCTCTCCCTGGAATCTTCCCTTGTATCTCTTCACTTGGAAAATAGCCCCTGCCTTGGCCGTAGGAAACTGCGTTGTTGCGAAACCTTCCGAGTTAACACCATACACAGCATATTTATTTTCTAAAATTTGTGCCGAAGCTGGCCTTCCAAATGGGGTCTTGAATATTGTTCACGGCCTGGGCCCAGAAGCCGGTGAGGCCATTGTGCAACACAACGGTATTAAGGCAATTTCATTCACAGGTGGAACCGTTACCGGAAGACACATTGCCTCAGTCATTGCCCCGAAATTCAAAAAAATGTCATTGGAGTTAGGTGGAAAAAATGCGAACATCATTTTCAACGACGCTCAAATGGATTTGGCGGTTTCTACAACCGTGCGCTCTTCCTTCGCTAACCAAGGTCAAATTTGTTTATGTGGTTCTCGGGTGCTCATTCAAGCGAACATCTACGAACAATTTAAGGCAGCACTTATTGAAAAAGTTTCAAAAATAAAACCCGGCAATCCGCTAGATCCAAACACGCGCATGGGTGCACTTGTGAGCGAGGCTCATTTAAACAAAGTGTTGTCATATGTAGCTTTAGCCAAGGAAGAGGGAGGAAACATTTTACTTGGTGGTGAGCGTGTTCAACTCAATGACGAAAATGCAGGAGGATTCTTTATGCAACCCACCATTATTGAAGGACTAGGTCCACAATGCCGAACCAACCAAGAAGAAATTTTCGGACCCGTGATTACCCTGCAATCTTTTGAAACAGAAGAAGAGGCAATAGCGCTGGCAAATGCATCTGTCTATGGATTAGCTGCAAGTATTTGGACCGAAAACGTAACACGCGCCCACCGCGTTGCTCAGAAATTAGAAACGGGTATTGTCTGGGTTAATTGTTGGTTGGAACGCGATCTTAGAACTCCGTTTGGCGGAGTAAAGCAGTCAGGGCTAGGCAGAGAAGGCGGTTGGGAGGCCATGCGATTTTTTACTGAACCTCAAAACGTTTGTATTTCTGTGCCAAAACAATAGCTGTGCGCGTCTTTCGTTGCTATCTTTAGGCTCACAAAAATGACTGCATACGAACAACTACTGAATCGACTAGACGAATTCATTCGACGCTATTACAAGAACAGAATGATTCAGGGCTTACTCTATGTAGGTTCACTACTTACTTTTTTGTATTTGCTTGTCATATCTCTGGAATACCTTGGTCATTTTGGCCCAACCATTCGCACATTTTTATTTTTTGGTTTTATTGGAACGGCTCTTTTCTTTTTTGTTAACCGCATTGCTTTGCCGCTTTTCAGCATGTTCAAACTTGGAAAAAGAATTTCCTACGCGCAAGCCTCTTCCATTATTGGAAAACATTTTCCCGATGTAGATGATAAACTACTCAATACACTGCAACTGCATGAGCAATTAGAATCACATGCAGGAAGCGATCTCTTACAGGCCAGCATAGCTCAACGCATGAAAGCCTTAACGCCTGTTCCGTTTGTTAAAGCCATAGATACTTCCAACAATAAAAAATACTTGCGTTACTTCATTCCACTCGCCATTCTTTTCATTGGTTTGTTCGTGATAACGCCCTCATTCATTCTCAAGCCTACAGACCGTTTACTTCGCTTCAATGAGGTAATTGCGGAAGAGGCTCCGTTTACCATGATACTTGAAAATGATACTCTTCAGGTGGTTGAGAACAAAGACTACACCGTGCGTATGCGTTTGGAAGGAAAAGAAATTCCGGACAAGGTTTTTTTGGAATTGAATGGGCAAAAATTCCAAATGGCTAGAAAAAATAACCTGGAATTCCAATACACGATAAGTGGAGTGACGGAAGATTTGCAATTGGTTTTTCATGCTTCCGGATTTCACAGTGACGGATATGAAATTGAAGTTCTAAGACTTCCGAGACTTGGAACGTTCCAAATGGAACTCGACTATCCCGATTATCTCTACAAAGAAAACAGCATTATTCAAAATTCAGGTGACTTGGTGGTGCCAGAAGGAACTCAAATTACATGGAAAATAAGTGCAGAAAACACAGAGCAGGTTGAATTCATTACCGACGAAGGCAAAGTTGCGTTTCAAAACGAAAACAACGCCTTCATCTTCGCCAAGCAAGCTTTAGCCAACTTCTCTTATCAAGTGCTACCCACAAACTCATCGGGTGCTAGTGTAAATCCTTTCAACTATAAAATTGCCGTTATTCCTGATGCTTATCCCAACATTCAAGTCAGTGAAGAAAGAGATTCAGCACAAATTCAAATCATGTATTTCACAGGGGACATTCTAGACGACTACGGACTTACAAAACTGGTATTTGTTGGGAAGCCTACACGCAACGGTGCGCCTATTGGCCTTCCAAAAACAGAGATCATTCCGTTTGAAAAAGGTGTCACGGGTGATCAGTTTTTCCATGCGGTTGATTTTTCTTCTTTCAATCTTCAACCTGGAGATGAAGTTCAATATTATTTCGAAGTGTGGGACAATGATGGGGTGCATGGGGCAAAGAGCACCCGAACAACTGTTCGGTCATTTGAAAACCCGACAGATGAAGAGCTCGAAAAAATGCTCGATGAAAAAAGTGATAACATTAAAAACAACCTTGAAAGCAGTATTAAAGAAGCTGAAAAACTGCAGAAAGAATTGAAAGAGCTTGAGCGTCAACTTTTGGAAAAGAAAGAAATGACCTGGCAAGACAAGAAGAAATTAGAAGATTTACTGAACAGGCAAAAGGATCTGGAGAAACAGGTAGAGGAAATTCAAAAACAAAACGAACAACGCAATCAGCAGCAACAGAATGAGTCACTGTTAGAAAAACAAATGCAACTTGAAAAAATCATGAATGAAATGCTCAGTCCTGAGCTCAAAGAAATGATGCAAGAATTGCAACGCATGATGAATGAGTTAAACAAAGATGAAATTCGAAAAGAGCTTGAAAAAATAAACGAAAGTACCGAAGACCTTGAGAAAGAAATGGACCGGGCACTGGAGCAATTCAAGCAAATGGAGGTGCAAGAAAAGATAGAAAAGGCAACTGAAAAATTAGGCGAGCTTGCTGAAAAACAAGAAAAACTCGCCAATGATGAAAACAAGTCAAATGAGCAAAAACTGAAAGAACAAGAGCAGCTGAACAAGGCATTTGACGACTTAAAACAAGATCTGAAAGAAATAGAAAAATTAAATAACGAACTTGAAAATCCGGAAGAACTTCCGAATACAGAGGAACTTCAAAAACAAATAGACCAAGATCAAGACAACAGCAAAGAGCAATTGCAACAAAACAAAAAAAGCAATGCCTCTAAATCACAAAAAAGTGCTGCCGATAAAATGAAGGAGATGCAGCAACAAATGCAAATGGAAATGGAGTCATCTGAGAAAGAACAACAGGAAGAAGACATGGATGCCTACGTGCGCTTTTTAGAAAACATTATAACGGTTTCTTTCGATCAAGAAAAACTCATGCAAAATGTGAAGAGCACACAACGCAATGACCCACAATTTAAAATCCTTGCACAGCAACAACGCAAATTAAAAGATGACGCGAAGATGATTGAAGATAGCCTATTTGCACTGAGTAAGCGTGTTCCTGAAATTAGTGCAACGGTAAATCAAGAAATCAATGCAATCAATGCAAACATAGAGCGTGCATTAAAAGATTTTCCGGATGCCAACATTGGAAAAATTTCTGCCAATCAACAGTCTGCCATGACCGGATTCAATAACCTTGCTCTGCTTCTAGATGATGCGCTGCAACAAATGCAGATGCAAATGCAATCACAATCCGAATCAAAGAAATCTGGAAAAGGAAAGTGCAATAAACCGGGTGGAAAAGGAAAAAGTAAATCATCTGCCTCTGACCTCAAAAAAATGCAAGAAGGGTTACAAAAGCAGTTAGAAGGATTAAAAAAGCAGGGGAAGAATCAAGGCAAAAACCAAGGGCAACAGAATTCGGGGGGCACAGAGGGTAATAGCAAAGAGCTTGCTCAAATGGCAGCAAGGCAAGCCGCTATTCGAAAACTCATGGAAGAAAAAGCCAATGAACTGAATGAAGATGGAAGCGGGGCAGGAAATGAAATGAAGCAAATTGCAAAAGAGATGGAAAAGCTGCAACGTGATATTGTAAACAATCAGATTACAGAAGAGAGTATTCGTAGACAAAATGACATCATGATTCGCTTGTTGAAAGCAGAAGAAGCTGAGCGGGTTCGCGATCAAGATGAAGAACGTAAAAGCAATGAAGCGCTCAATTCTCCAATAGGGAATCCAAAAAAATACCAAGATTATCTTAAAAACAAACAAAAGAACATTGAAACATTGCGCTCCGTTTCTCCACATTTAAAACCGTATTACCGCGAAAAAGCACAACGCTATTTTAGAATTTCTGAATAGTTGTGGTTAAATGAAGCGTTTTTTTTCTCATTTTTGGAACCAAATCAGAACCCATGAGTCAAGGTCGCAGACAACTTCGTTTTCCATCCACATTAGAAGGCATTCATTTTGCCGAAAAATTGGTTGACGATGTTTGCAATGAATACAGTGTGAAAGAAGACTTCTACGGTGAAATTTTAATCTGTTTAACCGAAGCCGTCAACAACGCAGTGGTGCATGGCAACAAACTTCAAGAAGGCACAGAAGTCTCTTTAACTTTCGAACTAGCCAACGAAAAAACATTACAGTTTACCATTGTTGATGAAGGTCCCGGTTTCGACTTTGAAAATCTTCCAGACCCCACAGCTCCTGAAAACATTGAGCTTCCGCATGGAAGAGGTGTATTTCTTATGCAACGATTGGCCGATAGATGCACTTTCAATCACGGTGGTTCTGAGGTAATCTTAGAGTTCGATGTAGCCCACACCACTGAGGCTTAAAGCGGAATATTTCCGTGTTTTTTACGAGGCATCTTTTCAGCTTTATTCTCAAGCATTTCAAACGCTCTGATTAATTTTTCTCGTGTTACGGCAGGTTCAATAACTTCATCTACATATCCGCGCTCTGCTGCGCTGTATGGATTAGCGAACAATTGGGCATACTCAGATTCCTTCTCCTTCCATTTCGCGGCGGGATCTTCAGAAGTTGCAATCTCCTTTTTGAAAATAATCTCAGCAGCCCCTTTTGCACCCATCACAGCAATTTCTGCCGATGGCCAAGCAAAATTCATGTCTGCACCAATGTGCTTGCTGTTCATCACATCATACGCTCCTCCATACGCTTTTCTGGTAATCACCGTAACTCTTGGAACCGTTGCTTCGCTGAATGCATACAACAATTTGGCTCCGTTAGAAATGATTCCATTCCACTCTTGATCTGTTCCTGGCAAAAATCCTGGAACGTCTTCCAACACCAACAATGGAATATTAAACGCATCACAAAAACGAACAAAACGTGCGGCCTTGTTGCTGCTTTTAATGTCTAAAACACCTGCCAAGAAAGCCGGCTGATTCGCCACTACACCTATACTTCTTCCCGCTATTCTGGAGAAACCTACAACAATATTCTCAGCGTAATCTTTATGAACCTCCAACCATGAATTTTCATCAACCACCTCCGAAATAACCTCTTTAATATCATACGGTTGATTTGGATTATCTGGGATAATGGTATTTAGCTTTTCTCTCTTTTCATTTCCCATTTCATACGCCAACCTTGGAGCATCATCTTCACAGTTCTGCGGCATGTATGAAAGCATTTGACGAATCATCTTTAGGGCAGCTACATCATGCTCAGCGGTAAAATGCGTTACACCACTTTTCGTGCTGTGCGTGCTTGCACCACCAAGCTCTTCACTTGTGACCGTTTCATGGGTAACGGTTTTCACAACATTGGGTCCGGTCACAAACATGTAGCTCGTGTTTTCCACCATAACAATAAAATCGGTCAACGCTGGTGAATACACAGCTCCACCCGCGCATGGCCCCATGATTGCACTGATCTGCGGAACAACACCACTCGCCTGAACATTTCTGTAAAAAATATCTGCATACCCGCCTAAACTAACTACCCCCTCTTGAATTCGGGCTCCACCACTATCGTTCAATCCAATCACAGGCGCGCCATTCTTCATGGCCAAGTCCATGATTTTACAAATTTTCTCTGCATGCGCTTCAGCAAGAGATCCACCCATTACAGTAAAATCTTGAGAGAATACATAAACCAGTCTTCCATCTATTTTACCGTAACCGGTTACTACGCCATCGCCCAAGTATTTTTCATTTTCAAGACCGAAATTGGTACTTCGGTGGGTCACCAACATACCTATTTCTTCGAACGAATTTTTATCTAACAAAACGTCTATGCGCTCTCTTGCAGTTAACTTTCCCTTTTTGTGTTGCGAATCAATTCTTGATTGACCACCACCCAACAAAGCCTCTGCTTTTTTCTGTTCTAATGAATTTCGTTTTTCTTGCATAATGCAAAAGTAATTAGGATTGAAACCAAGAAGCATACAACTTGTAGTTGTTTGCTATTCGTTTTATCTCGCCTTCGAACAATTCGGGGCTGAGATCTTTTATTTTTCGTGCAGGAACGCCCGCCCAAACACTACCCGATTTAACATGGGTGCCTTCAGGAACTACAGCACCTGCGGCAATAATGCAATTCGACTCAATAACACAATGATCCATAACAATAGCGCCCATGCCAATTAAAACATAATCATGAATGGTACACCCATGAACCATGGCTCGGTGACCAATGCTCACATGACTGCCTATTGAAGTCGCCGCCTTTTCATAGGTGCCGTGAATAATAGCACCATCTTGAATGTTTACTTTATCCCCGATTTGAATGGTATTCACATCGCCACGAACAACCGCAGTAAACCACACGCTGCATTCCTTACCCATGGTTACTTGTCCAACAACTGTTGCGTTCTCTGCCAACCAACAATTTTCGCCAAAAACAGGTAAGACACCTTGCACGGGAAGAATTAAAGCCATATTAAAAATTTGCATAAATGTAACACGAAGTATATTTGGTCAAATTCAATATGATGCGAAAAATTTTCGGCTTTTGTGTTTTTCTCTTCATAAGCACCTCCCTTTTATCTCAAGAAAAAGAACTTTCATTTTCCATTGATAAAAAAAAGAATATTCAAGCTCGTTGTGAACTTGTATTGAATGAAGAATTCAACGGCACACGATTGAATGAAGATGTATGGTTCATGCGTGAAGGGGTGACACGAGATGCGCAGCAGAAGATTACCCAACAGTGGTTAACAAAAGAAAGCATTTTGGTTCATGGTGGAAAAGCACTCATTCAAACCACTGTGAACAAAAGAGTTAATCAGCCTTTTTCCGTTTGGATTACCGACGGAATGAAGCCCTTTACCGGAAATTTTGGATTTGATACCGGTGAATTTGAAAGCAAAAAAGATTTTTTTTACGGTTATTACGAAATCAAATGCAAACTACCGAAGGGTCATTCGGCATGGCCTGCATTTTGGTTGTACGGTGAAGCCAACGGTACAAACAATGAAATTGACGTTTTTGAATTTTGGAATGAAGAAAATGCGGTAGGAAAATTCAGCGCTTCGAAACTGAGTCGCATTCAACACATGACTACCCACTACAACAAACGCATGGATGGCAAGGGGGTTCGGTTAGAGTTTGATGCTTCACAAGATTTTCACACCTATGGCGTATTGTGGACTCCTCAGGTAATTATTTGGTATACCGATGGAAAGGAAATGCGCCGGTTGTACAGATATGAAAAACGTACGCAGCGATTCAATGAAAATTGCCAGGGATGCAAAGAAGGGGTGTTTCCTCAATCACCCATGAAAATAATAATTGACATGGCTGTTCAACAAGCATCAATTGAAATTCCAAAATGGGAAAATACCGCTTTTGAAATTGAATACATTCGTGGATACTCACTCAATAAAACAGACTCGAAAACGCTTAAATAATGCTTTAGTAAACATTTCTTAATCAATTTTTTTACAAAATTGTTGCGACAGTAAAAGGTTTTGTATTATTTTGCACGCCACAAGGGGGAGCTGAAAACCTTAAGATAGAGTAAGCACTTAACCAAAATTATTATTTTTATGAAACAAAAATTACCTGGAGCTACAGGCGCATTGGTTTGCGGAATTTTATCAGTTGTTCTTTGCTTTTTCTATGGTTTACCTGGTCTAGTGTTAGGTATCGTAGGTTTAACTTTGTCTAAGAAAGCTATTGCTGCTGACACTGCTAATCCTGGAATGTATGATGGACTTGGTTCTGCTAAAGCAGGAAAAATCCTTTCATTAATCGGAACAATCCTTAGCGGTTTGTATTTCCTTTTAATCTTAATCGGATTCCTTTTCGCTGCTTCTTTGTTGAAGTCTTTAATGATTCTTTAATAGATGAACTTAGCTGACTTAATTGAGCAAAATTTTTTAACCTGCTCTTTTAAGAAAGCAACTGGCATAGATTGTTTGGGTTGCGGAATGCAACGCTCATTCGTTTGCTTATTAAGGGGGGATTTGTACGGCAGTGTCCTACATTATCCCCCCTTACTTTTTTTTATAGGTTACATTTTTGCAACTTTCCTGTACGTAACCAACATTTGGAAAACCATCTCGGCTACTTTCCTGAAACTTACCTTGTCGCTCTTTGTGATTATTCTACTGAGCTACATTTACAAGGGCATTTTCTTTGGTCTAGCTCATTGAGAAGTTATCAGACCAATGCCAAAATCAATTGGTTTTTCTCTTGGTATTCAACCACACCGATAACAATATTATTCCTGCACCCACATAGAACATGGGTTGCATGTACTCACTGCTACCATAAAGCCATAGCGCAATTAATATGGTATAAATCGGCTCCAAATTAATAGCAATTGCACATGAGAATGGTGAAAGTTGTCTCATGACTTCTACACTTGCAATGAATGCAAATGCAGTTGTTACAGTGCCAAGAATGATCAGTAACAGCCACTGCTTACCCGTTATTTCTCCAATGACCTGAAATTCGCCTCGCATGAGAAGTACAACCAATAGAACAATTGTTCCTCCTAACATCTCATAAAAAGCTATTGATGTTGCCGAAATATGTTGAATAAATATGCCGTTGAACGAACTGAATGTAGCCGCAAAAAGAGCAGCAAGAAGGCCAAAAATAATTCCGGCAACATAAATGCCCTCAGCTTGAAATATCAATGAAATACCCACAACCACGAAGAGTCCCAAAAACAACTCTTTTAAATTCCATTTTTTTCGATTGTATAATGGCGAAATGAGTGCTACAAAAAAGGCTGTTGTGCTCACCACTGAAAGCGCAATGCTGACATTACTTCTATGAATACTCTCAAAAAAACAAAGCCAGTGAGCTGCCGTTATTCCACCTACAACCAATAATTTAAAAATATCTCGTCCTGGAAGTTTAAGTGATTTTGAAAACACGCTCGCATACACACCAATAGAAATCAGAGCTATTGACATGCGCAAAAATACCAAGACGTAAACAGATAACTGGAGCTCTTTACCTATTATTCCCGTGAACCCCCAAAGGAAAACAATGATATGTAGAAGTAGCAGCGACTTACTTCTGCTCATCTTTTTTCTCCACTTCAATTTCCACAACACCGCCACTCACTACATACTTCATGAGGTCAAGTGAATTGGTGTCAAGTAATTTTACATTCGCTTTTGGCACAATGACCAAATGTCCGCTGAAGCTATAACTCATGGGTAAATAAACCCCTATTTTTCCTTCCGGATTTCCAACCTCTTGCAAATCCTCATCAGTAATAAAACCCACAACTTCAACATCTGTTTCTTTGCTCAATTGAACCAAAACCGGCTTATTGAACCGTTTTTTATTCCCAACAAAAGCACCTAACATATCGGTGATGCTCTTGTAAATTGTTTTTATGAAGGGAATGCGATCCAAGAATTTCATGAATCGATTCTTAATCTGTTCATTGATCACCTTCGCGCCCAAATAACCCAAGCCAATCAATAAAACAAGTAAAATAATAATACCTAGACCCGGAAACGTATGCTCTATTGGTAGAATACCGTCTAATGCGGTGAACACAGTATACAAAACGTAAACGGTAACATAAATTGGGAGAGCAAGCAACAAACCATTGAGGAAGTAGCTAAAGATTCGTCGAATGAAGAAGTTTTTCATGGTTGAATTTACGTTGCGAAGATAGACCTTATGTAAAAATGCTGTATACTTGTTTTCGTATTTCAAGCCGATTAAACTTAACCTTATGAAAAAACTTTTACTTGCCTTTGGTGCATTCTTTCTTTTCTGCTCTCAAGTAACGGCACAGTGTCCTACTTGTACTCCAGACGTAACATGTGTTAGCACTGATGGTTTTCCAACCATTTGTCCGGCCACTTTGCCCAATGCGACCACGGGGCAATACTATGAAGGCATTCTTACATTCTATTTACCCGCTAACGTTACCGACCCTTCCTCAGGAGTAGATGCCACACTTCTTCAAATTACAATTACATCAGTAGATGGGCTTCCATTCGGAATGAGTTTCTCCATCAATGATCCTGATGCAACCTATTACCCTTCACAAGGGGAAAATTATGGTTGCGCTACCATTTGCGGAACACCTGTTCTTCCTGGCACCTATGATGTGGTTATAAGTGTTGCTGCCATTGCCGAAGCATTCGCGTTTCAAGTAACACAAAATCAAAGCTTCGTATACCCAATCACAGTAGATCAAGGCCCTGGTGGAACTTCAACATTCAGCTACGACCAAAGCGCCGGATGCGGTGACCTAACAGTCGATTATGTTGCAACCATTAGCGGGCAACCAGGGCAATTAACCACCTACAATTGGAATTTTGGTAACGGGCAAACAAGCACAGAAGCAGATCCTACAGCGGTTTATTACGCAACTTCTGGTGA
>VGFR01000050.1 GCA_016868835.1 Bacteroidota bacterium
ATGGTAATTGGAGTTCCACCGCACGAATTTGAGATGGTCAACGTTCCGGTTGAGGGAGGGTTTGTAACCGTGATGGTACCGTTTACGTTGTAGGTTCCTGTAGCAGGGTCGCAAGGACCGGGAATGGCATTAATACTATTGAATGTGCATAAAATGGCACAGTTGGTGGCACCTGTTCCACCGGTCTGGGTTGCAGTAATATTTGTTGCAGCATTCGAAAAATTGGTAATCATTAACATGTACCATTGTCCAACCTGTGCGTTAGGAATGTTTACAATCTCCGTTGCTTGAGGATCATAACTGCAATCAACCGTGTTTCCGCAAGGATAGGATAAACAGCCAAAGAAACCTCCATTATTTGAGAGTTGTCCATTGCTACATGTAATGCTGTTAAATGGACCCCAACATATAAAGTCAACGTCTACATTTGAACTATTGGTTAGAGTAATGTCAATACTACCTGACTGTGAAATATTCAAATAATACCAAGCTGGATTCGGCTGAGTTAGAAGGCATTCATAGTCAGGACCTACTTGTGCAGTTCCATTATTTACCCCTGCAGGGAAACTTACTCCAGTTGAGGTGCAAAATGGTGACGCCGAAAAACAAGCGTCTTGAGAAAAAATACTTTTTGTAATAAAAATCAAAACAGAAATAAGCGTGATGTGAATTATTTTCATAACTCAACCTCCTTCAGTTGTGCTTTGAGCATTTTTTCAGTTTCACAAATCTTTTTCCAAGTTCCGTTCTGTTTTGCTTTTTTATAACGATCTCGATCAGCACGCAGTTGACTCTTTATGTTTTGAACACGTGCTAATTGATTTTCTAAATTCAACTTTGATGTCTCTATATCATTGGTCTCAGACAAAACGTTTTGTTTTATTTCAGATGAAACACTCAAAGTATCTGATTGACGTGAATGAAACCCATTACCATTGGTGGAATTCGAAATCGAATTTTTATTTTGTTTTGATTTCAATTGAACCGAGTCAATCTTTTTTTGACCACGAATCAAAAAACAAGTTGCGCTTAGAAATACGATAAGTAAAATTCGAATCATAAATTGGTTAATCGGTCAGGTGAAGATAAAAAAAAATGCGTCTCACTTGAGACGCATTTTGTCATAAAAAGGCTGCATGAGCTGCTTTTTATCAGTCTACTTTTTTTACTTCGAATAATTCAACTTCAAATATGAGTGTTGAAAAGGCTGGAATTTTACCTTGAGCTCGTGATCCATAACCCAAATTTTGAGGGATATAAAATCTGTACTTCGCCCCTTCTTTCATGTATTGTAGTCCTTCTGTCCACCCAGTAATCACCTGATTCAAGCCAAACTCAATGTCTTTGTTTCTTTCAACCGAGCTATCGAAAACGGACCCATCAATCAGAGTTCCATGGTAATGCACACGAACCTTGTCATTTCGATCAGGGGAAGCTCCACTGCCCTCTTTCAATATTTCGTATTGAAGTCCAGATTCTGTGGTTATAACACCTGCTTTCGATTTGTTTTTTGCTAAAAAATCTTCTCCAGCCTTTCTTGCCTCAGCAGATTTTTTCGCTTGAATATTTTTAACTTCCGCATTGATAAAGGCGTTTGATTTCTCTTTATCCATGTTCATTTGACCGGTCTGAGCATCTTTTATTCCTTGCATGACCAATTCATAGTTGACAATATCTAAACCTGCTCCCTTTGCGTTCTCAAAAGACATGATACCATAAGCATAGGCCAGGCTATCATTGTGTGTCATTAAAACAACTGCGTTTTTAGAATCACCTTTTCCCTTTTTCTTCTTTTGTGCAAAAGCTGGAGTAATAGCTATTAAGGCTAATGTGAAAATGAATATCTTTTTCATGTGATTATTCTGAAAATTAATCTTCCATAACTGGAACATCCCACTCGATTACGGGCTGCTCTGCTCCTTTTTTAATTTCTAAAACTTCCATTTCAAAAATCAATGTTGAATAAGGTGGAATTACTCCAATACTTTCATCACCACCGTATCCCAACATACTTGGAATATAAAGCGTGTATTTTCCGCCTGCTTTCATTAACTGCAATCCTTCTGTCCATCCTGGAATAACCATACCCGGAGTTAATTCAATGGGTTCATTGCGGTCATATGAACTATCGAAAACGGTACCATCTGCAAGCGTGCCTTTGTAATGAACCTTAACGGTATCATTCACACCAGCAGTTACACCAATACCTTCTTGATGAACAATGTATTGCAAACCGGTGGTAGTGGTAATTACCCCCATTTTCTTTCCGTTTTCTTCAAACCACTTGGCCTCTTTAGCCATGGCTACTTCTGCTTCTTTCTGCTTCGCTTCTTGCTTTTTAGCATCACGCTTTTGCATTTCATTTTGAATGTATTCGTCAACCGTTTCATCTGAAATGACGTGAATTTGATTGGCATGGTCAATTAAAGCCTGACCTATTAACGCCTCATTCAAACCTTCAATACCAGAATTAGGAACTGTTTTGGCAATGCTTAGTCCAAGCGCATACGACAGACTATCGTTTGCATTGGTCAAGACAACTTCAGATTTCTTAGGTTTCTTTTTCTTTTTCTTTTCAGTACTTGCATTGAAAGCACTTGAAACGAAGCTGCATGCTACAAGCACGGCTACAAGGAATATTCTCATTTTCAATTTTAATTTGTGTTGCAAGGTAGCAAAGATTCAAACAAAAAAAAGTGGCCGAAGCCACCTTTTTATCGAAATAACAATCAAATTATTTTTTAATAACCTTGACCAATTCAATTTCAAAGATTAGAGTAGAGAATGCAGGAATACTACCCTGCGCCATGTCTCCGTATGCTAACGCTGAAGGCACAAACAATTTCATTTTTCCACCTTCTTTAATCAACTGTAGACCTTCGGTGAATCCTGGAATTACACGATTCAGCATGAATCCAACAGGTTTTGCTGTTGCTGTTCCAAATCCTTCTGAAGAGTCAAATACTTCACCACTGATTAAAGTTCCTTTGTAGTGAATACTTACTGAGTCTGTTGCAGCAGCTTTAATACCCGCACCTTCAGAAATAATTTGGTATTGTAATCCAGAATTGGTAGTCACAACACCCGCTTGATTCTTGTTGTTATTCAAGAAATCTTGTTCTTTCTGCATTAAAGGTTTCATCTTCTCTGCTTCCTTATTTTTCATGAACAAATCAATGAAGCGATTGGCGTCTTGAAGTTCTTCTGGAGTGGCGGCAGCAGCACGTTCCATACCCGCAACAAACATCTTGTGATTAATTGCAGAATCCAATTGCATATCAACGAAATTGTTTCCAATCATTAATCCAATGGAATACGACAACGAATCATTTGCATTTTCCATTTTACCTGGAGCAACACCAGCGTTGTTTCCGTGTCCTTTTTCAGAAATGTGAGGAGCAATAATTAAAGCTACAATTGACATCAACTTGATTAGGATGTTCATAGACGGACCCGATGTATCTTTGAATGGATCACCTACGGTGTCACCAGTTACAGATGCCTTGTGTGGCTCTGATTTCTTGTAGTACATCTCACCGTTAATTTCAACACCTTTTTCGAAAGACTTTTTCGCGTTGTCCCATGCACCACCCGCGTTTGATTGGAACATACCCATCAATACCCCTGATACCGTTACACCAGCAAGAAGTCCACCCAATACTTCTGGGCCGAATAAGAATCCTACTACAATCGGAACAACCAAAGCAATGGCTCCTGGAGCAATCATTTCTCTGATCGATGCATTGGTGGAAATTGCTACACATTTTTCATATTCTGGCTTGGCTTTGTATTCCATGATACCCGGAATTTCACGGAACTGTCTGCGCACCTCGTTCACCATATCCATAGCAGCTCTTCCTACTGCGGCAATAGCTAAAGATGAGAAGATGAATGGAATCATTCCACCTACAAATAATCCTGCTAATACGTCTGCCTTGTAAATATCAATAGCATCAATACCTGCAATTCCCACAAATGCTGCAAAAAGCGCTAGAGAAGTTAAAGCCGCAGAAGCAATTGCAAATCCTTTTCCGGTTGCTGCTGTTGTGTTACCAACTGCATCTAGGTTGTCTGTACGGTGACGCACTTCTTCAGGAAGTTGACTCATTTCTGCAATACCACCCGCGTTGTCTGCGATAGGTCCGAAAGCATCAATAGCTAATTGCATAGCTGTAGTTGCCATCATACCCGCCGCTGCAATAGCCACACCGTATAATCCTGCAAATTCATAAGAGCCATATATACCAGCTGCCAATACAAGAATTGGAAGAACTGTAGATTCCATACCTACAGACAAACCACCAATAATGTTGGTCGCGTGTCCCGTTGCAGATTGTTTAATGATTGAAAGAACAGGACGCTTGCCCATTGCAGTGTAGTACTCTGTAATGATACTCATTAAAGCACCCACTACCAATCCCACAACAATTGCGTAGAATACGTCCATACGGGTGAATTCTTCACCACGGATTTCCATTTTCTCAGGTAACATCCAACCCACAATAAAGAAAGAAGCAATACCTGTAAGTATGATTGAAGACCAGTTACCGAGGTTTAAAGCGCCTTGAACATTTCCGTTTTCATCTTTCACACGCACGAACAACATACCTATGATAGAAAATACGATTCCCAATCCAGCAATTAACATAGGCAATAAAATTGGAGCAATACCTCCGAAATTATCTACCGATTTAATTTCTCTACCAAGAACCATGGTAGCTAAAATTGTTGCTACATAAGAACCAAATAAATCAGCTCCCATACCCGCAACGTCGCCCACATTATCACCTACGTTATCTGCAATGGTTGCAGGGTTACGTACATCATCTTCTGGAATTCCAGCTTCTACCTTTCCAACTAAGTCTGCTCCAACGTCTGCAGCTTTGGTATAGATACCACCACCTACACGAGCAAAAAGTGCTATGGATTCAGCACCCAATGAAAATCCGGCTAATACTTCCAAAGCTTTTGCCATTTGATCTCCATTTACATCACCGTCTGTAACGAACATCATATAAAATACAATGAACAAAGAACCTAAACCAAGAACTGCTAATCCTGCAACCCCAAGTCCCATTACAGATCCACCTGTGAAGCTTACTTTCAAAGCTTGTGCTAAGCTTGTACGTGCGGCTTGAGTTGTGCGAACATTCGCTTTGGTTGCGATGTTCATTCCTATATATCCAGCGAATGCAGAGAAAACTGCACCAATTACAAAAGCCACTGCAATGATTGGAGATGAATTTGCACCTTCAATGGTTCCGCTGTATGCCAACAATGCACCAGCAATGATTACAAAGTATGAAAGGATTTTCCATTCTGCTTTCAAAAAAGCCATTGCTCCGCGGGCTATGTAGCCTGCTAACTCTTGCATGTTTTCATCACCAGCATCTTGCTTCGTTACCCAAGCAGATTTAATTGCCATGATTAAGATTCCCAATAATCCCAAGACAGGGATAGAATAGAGCACAATTTCGCCCCACTGTGAATTGACCATATTTGTTTACTTTAAATTTTAACGGCTGCAAAAATAAGGATGAAAGACCTTATTTAATAAAAATTTCAGGAATTCCCTTTAGAAGTATCCGTGTATCCTCTGCAAAAGTTTCCAATTTTGCCTGATCAACTGCACTTAACTTGTATTTGGTTGGATTCTTCTCCACGTCAGAAACGGGCAATGCGTAATAGCCGCGGGGCGATCCGCCTAAATAACACCAAAAGGGCATGTATCCCCACGATTGAAATGAAACTTTTCCTTGGCTAACTTTCAACAGCAGTTCTACACCTATTCCACCATCTTTGAATCGTTCGCGTTGGTTACTGATGAAATTTCCTAAACTGTAGACTACGGGAATTTGCTTGTTTGGATACTTTTTAGACGTGATGAATTTCATGGGTTCAACTACGTGTGGATGCATTCCAATGATAGCGTCTACGCCTTGGTCTGCCAACCACATGGCCCATTTTTTCTGCTCATCACTCTCCGTGCGTTGGTATTCATTTCCCCAATGCATGGTAGCAATGATATACTGCGCCCCTGCATTCTTGGCCTTTTGAATGTCTTTCTTCATGACTAGGCTATCCATCATATTAACCACATTGGGATGCACAACTTGCAGACCATTGGTACCATAAGTTGCATTCAACAAGGCAATTTTGACTCCTTTTAATTCAAGCATATAGGGATATGTTTTTTCTCTTGTTAGCGTATCTGAGAAAGTACCAGTGTGTGGAATTTTGAGTGAATCAAGTACAAAAAGTGTGCGCTCCAGTCCTGCTTTGCCTCTATCTTGAGAATGATTGTTGGCTGTAATTAAAAAATCAAAACCAGCGGCTTGAATGCCCGCTGCGTAAGCATCGGGTGAACTGAACTGAGGATATCCCTTAAAAGGTCTTCCTCCCAAGGTTACTTCCAAATTACCGATGGCACAGTCATAATTTTCTAAAATGGGTGACAGATATTGAAACCAATGCCCATATTCATATATACCTGCAGAATCATTCCATGCGGCTTTGATCATGGGGTCATGCCCCATTAAATCTCCAACAAAAAACAAACGGACCTCTGAAGTAGTTGTGTCTGTTTTTAATGCAATACCTTCTGGAATATCGCTAGCTTGGGTGTTTTTAGATTGATACACACTACCGAAAATGGCAATAAGAATGAGTGTTGAAAGAATTCCTGATTTTAATGTGGATTGAGTTTTTTGCATGAAATAAAAAATCTTTTGAAGAATAAATTTAAACTTTTTGAAGATCATTTTGACTCAGTCAGCCGTTGAATTATTTTCTGCGTGCTTAATTCAAATTGTTCTCCTGTTTGCATGTTTTTAACCTGCCAAGCTTGTTTAGCTAATTCGTCTTCCCCAATAACAATGACGAATTCAGCTCCTAGGTCATGGGCATACTTCATTTGCTTTTTAATTTTTGCATCTTCCGGGTAAAAGACAGCCTGAATCTCATTTGATCTTAATTCATGACATAGATTGAAGGCTGCAAATTGAGTTTCACCTCCGAAATGAACAATTGCAACCCGTGCGCCTCTGTCAATTCCTGAGGGAAATAGATTCAACTCATTCATGACTTCATAAATGCGATCTGCTCCGAAAGAAATTCCAACACCAGAGACATTCGGTAAACCAAAGACTCCTGTGAGGTTATCATATCTTCCACCACCACAAATGCTTCCCATTTGTACGTCAAGTGCTTTGACTTCGAAAATTGCTCCGGTATAATAGTTTAATCCTCTTGCTAATGTGAGATCAAATGAAAGTATGGCCTTTGAAATTCGACCTTTCAGATTTTCAAATAGAAATGTGAGTTCTTCAATACCTTTCATTCCTGTTTCTGAACCATTCAGTTCATTTGATAAAAATTGCAATTGCGATTCCGTGTCTGAACATGTTGCAAAATCCGTTAAAATGCGTGTTACCTCGTTTGATATTCCCAATTCAGCAAGTTCTTTTTGAACAGCCTCCATACCTATTTTATCAAGCTTATCTAACACAACGGTCAATGCTGTAAACTGATTTGTACATTGAGTTACTTCAGCTAAACCAAACAACATCTTTCGGTTGTTTATTTTAATCTCAAATTTTGGAATATTTAATTTGGAAAGTACCTGATCAAAGAGCTGAATTAACTCAATTTCAGACCACAAACTTTCTGTACCAACCACATCAGCATCACATTGATAAAATTCTCTAAACCGACCCTTTTGTGGTCTATCGGCTCGCCAAACGGGTTGAATTTGATACCGTCTAAAAGGAAATGACAAATCATTTCTATTCATAGCTACAAAGCGAGCGAAGGGAACTGTTAAATCATACCTCAAGGCTCGATCACAAATTTCAAAAGACAGTTTACGCGAATCAGAAAGTTTTTCTGAAGCAACACCCTTTAAAAAATCGCCATTATTCAAAATTTTAAAAATCAACTGATCTCCTTCATCGCCGTACTTACCCGTCAATGTAGAAAGATTTTCCATGGAAGGAGTTTCTAAGGGTTGAAAACCGAATTTTTCAAAAGCTTCCCTTATGATTCCAAAAATGTAATTCCGCCTTCTCATTACCTCTGGCGAGAAATCACGTGTACCTTTCGGTATTCCAACTTGTTGACTCATGGTGCAAAGTAACGTCAAGTTCAGAAGTGAAACAATAATTCGGAACGAATGAAGTTAACCTATCTTTGTTGAGATGATAAAAAAGGCTGTTATTCTATTTTGTCTTGCCCTGTTAGGTTTTACTTTCAGGGTATCATCTCAAATTAATTTGCCTAAGGTGGTTCAGGTCACAGGCGTTGTTCTCATTAGTGATTCGCTTTACCCCGCCTCATTTGTAAGTATTTATAGAAGCAGAGACAAACGTGGTACATACTCGAACAAAGAAGGATATTTCACATTACCAGTGATTGCAGGTGATACCGTATTGTTTAAATGTGCCGGTTTGGAAGACTCTTATTTCATTATTCCGAAAGAAACCGCTGATGACAAATTATCCATGGTACAAATCATGAATGTTTCTCCGTTTGAACTTCCCACCGCATACATACTTCCCTATCCTGCCAAGAATAGATTACGAGCCGAAGTTTTGGCTCTAGATTTACCCGGAGATTATTATGTTAGTTGGAAAAGGGAATCGAATAGCATGTCGAATTACGACGGAAGTATTGATTTTTCAAAAGAATCTTATCAAAGTGCTTCATTACAAATGCAGCGCAGGTATTCAGGAGGTTTGTATACAGGTGGAAATTTACTCGATGCCGATTCTTGGAAGAAATTTATTAAAACACTGAATGACTAGCGAAGTTGCATGAATCCGTTTTCAAAATTTACCATTCTTCTTGTCTCGCTCGCACTTTGGACTGTGCATGGCTTTGGTCAAGAAAGCACATTAAAAGGAACAATAAAAGATCCCAAAGGTGAGCCCATACCCGGAATTGCAATCTACTTAGAGACACAAAATACAAAAGGTACGGTTAGCAATACC
The DNA here is from genome assembly GCA_016868835.1 of Bacteroidota bacterium. GTDB lineage: Bacteria > Bacteroidota > Bacteroidia > Flavobacteriales_D > Sanyastnellaceae > CAIZGX01. The sequence goes on from VGFR01000050.1 coordinate 8,988, forward strand.
CAAGGCGAATTTGTATTAAAAGTAAATAGTGGCGAACGAATTGGTGTTATTTTCAAAGGAATTGGAGGGAGTGAAAAAAAGGAATTCTTTCAATTGGCTCCCGGTCAAATCAAAGAATTTGAGATTATTTATGACAATGCTCTTACGGGAAAAATTATTGAAATCATAGAAAAGGTAAGCGATGGCATTACCTTTCGAACGTTAGATATTAAGCTTCCAACCAAACTGCCCGTCTTGAACCAAGGTATTGAAGCGTATCTCATTCAAGCAGCTGTAAATATTCCCAGTGAGTTAAGTTCAAGTTATAGCGTTCGGGGTGGAAGTTTCGATGAAAATCTTGTATATGTGAACGAAATTCAAGTCTACAGACCTTTTTTGGTGCGTGCGGGTCAACAAGAAGGACTAAGTTTCCCGAATCCAGATATGGTAAGCAGCATCCAGTTTTCTGCGGGCGGATTTCAAACCAAATATGGCGATAAAATGAGCTCAGTGTTGGACATCACCTACGCGAGACCACAAAAGTTTTCAGGTTCTTTCCAAGCAGGTATGTTGGGAACACAACTGCAATTGGGCGGTTGCAATAAAAAGGGGAATTTCACCCACAACAGTGGTTTTCGTTATAAAAATTATGCATACATTTTTAATTCATTAGATGTTGCCGGAGATTACAAGCCTCGATTTAATGACTTTCAAACGTATATCACCTATAGACCTAAAGATAAGCATGCACCTTTGGAGTTCAGTTTTTTGGGAAATTATAGTAGTAATCGTTACAATTTCATTCCACAAACCAGACAAACAGACGTAGGAACAATTAACGAAGCTTTGCGATTAACCGTGTACTTCGAAGGGCAAGAAATTTCTAAGTACGATACCTATTTCGGGGCATTCAGTACGCGATATCAATTTTCAGAGAAAGGGCAAATTCGGTTTACCGCCTCTGCCTTCAACACCCAAGAAAGCGAAAAATTTGATATACTTGGTGCGTACAGATTAGATGAATTGGATCGTGATTTAGGATCTGATCAGTTTGCTACAATTCTCGCTAACAGAGGTGTTGGCGCATTTTTAAATCATGCAAGAAACGAATTAAATGCAAGTGTATTTCAATTTGCGCAAAAAGGCGAAATTCGATTTGCAAAAGATGAGCATTTGTTGGAATGGGGATTTGATGTGAATTATGAAGATATCCAGGATCAACTCAGCGAATGGACCATCATTGACAGTGCTGGTTATGTGACTCCACATCCCCGAGATAGCATAGGCTATATAGACCCAAGTATTCAAGGCAGTCAAACCATTGCTTTTCGTGATCGCATAAAGGCAATTAATCTGGTTCAAAGTGCTCGAGCCACAGCCTATGTTCAAGAGACATACAAGCATGCCTTTGAAAATGGACACCTCATCAACGTCAATGCAGGCATAAGAGCCAATTATTGGAGTTTCAATGATCAAACAGTGATCAGCCCTCGATTCAATTTGGCCTATACTCCTACTTGGATTCAACCTGCAGAAAATCTTGAAAAAGGCGATTCAGTTCGGAAAGATATCATTTTAAAACTTGCAGGCGGGTACTATTATCAGCCTCCATTTTACAGAGAAATGCGCGGTTTTGATGGAAATATTAATCCGAACATTCGCGCTCAAAGATCCATTCACCTTGTTGCTGGCACGGAATATCTTTTCCGTGCAATGGGAAGACCATTCAAATTGGTTGGTGAAATGTATTACAAGAAGTTAGATCAATTAATTCCGTATGAATTGCAAAACGTACGTCAGCGCTATTTCGCCACCAATTCTTCGCAGGGATATGCTTATGGAGCGGATGTTATGATCAATGGAGAATTTGTAAAAGACGTTCAGTCATGGTTCCGACTTTCCTATTTGAAGACAGAAGAGAATATCCTAAACGATTTCTACAACATTTATTTAAACAGTGATGGCGATACCATATACAACGGGTACACTTTAAATAATATACCTGTTGATACCTTAACACAAATACCAGGATTCATTCCGCGACCAAGCGATCAACGTGTTTCAGTATCACTTTTGTTCTTGGATGAAATGCCTAATAAGCCAGAATTCAAGGTTATGTTGAATTTTTATTTCTCTACGGGAATGCCATTTGGTCCGCCTGATCAGCAACGATTCAATGACACATACAGAACACCCGCTTATATTCGAGCCGATCTTGGCCTATCTCGCGATTTGTTCACCAAACGAAAAAAGAAAACAAACTCCTTCTTTGAAACGGGTAATATTGCGCTGGAAATTTTCAATTTGCTCGGAGTTAGCAATACCATTAATCACGAATGGATTGAAGATGTAAACGGAAGACAATATGGAATACCCACCTATTTAACAGGAAGAAGAATAAACCTGCGACTTTCGCTCACCTTCTAAGAGCCTCAATTATTCAAACAAGGAAAATCACGTGTGGCTTTTCTTCGGAAGCCCTATCTTTAGGGCTATGAAGAAAACAATTAAAAGAATTGTAGTTGTTCTTGTATTTCTGTTAACAGCTGCAACCATTGGAATCTATTTTTGGCTTCGCAGTTCACTTCCGCAATATGAAGGAAAACAAACCATACACGTTTCTCAACCAGTAAACGTTTATTATGATGATTTCGGAATACCGCACATTGAAGCACAAAACAAACAAGATGCATATAAAGCTTTGGGTTATGTGCATGCGCAAGAACGATTGTTTCAGATGGAGTTATTACGCAGAGTTGGAAGTGGAAGATTAGCAGAAATTATTGGACCCGATGTAGTTAAAGTAGATCACGTATTCCGCACATTAGGAGTATCTACTTATGCCAAGCAATGCGCTTTAGATTTGAAGAACTCTAGTGATACAGAAGTATTAAATGAAATTCAAGCCTATTTAGATGGCGTGAATGAATACATTGAACATGGACCTACTCCACCTGAATTCTCTCTGATTGGAATTGAAAAATCACCGCTAACCCTTGAAGATTTATTTTGTATTACTGGTGCCATGAGTTTTGGATTTTCTCAAGCCAACAAAACAGAACCCGTCATAACAAAAATTGCACATCAATATGGTTCAGAATATCTCACAGACATTGGCTTGTGGCATAGTGATTCTGAATCATTCATTCCTACCACACCGAATGCTAATTCAAGTTTAGTTGCATTGACCACTTTTTTTAACTCCGCTGAGAAAGCGTTACCCATTGCGCCTTTCAATGGTTCAAATGCTTGGGCGGTAAGCGGAACAAAGACTGAATCAGGATTACCACTTTTCTGTAACGATACTCACATTGGATATGGATTACCACAAACATGGTTTGAAGCACATGTGAAGTGCCCTGAATTTGAAATACATGGACATTTTCTAGGTGGAATTCCATATGCTTTGGTAGGAAAATCGCCACATCACTCGTGGGGACTTACCATGCTGTTGAATGATGATATGGATTTTTATTTTGAAAATTTCAATCCGAATAACAGTGAAGAAGTGCTCTACAAAAACAAGTATGTGCCCATTTCGCATCGCAAAGAAATTATTCACGTGAAAGGATCAAAC